>JBIOGX010000038.1:0-12022 GCA_044448445.1 Chitinophagales bacterium | reverse complement strand
TATTAATAATAGTCACAGTAAAGCGTTTCAGCTATTTTTACCCAACCAAAATATCCCATTTGCCTTTTATTTATGATAATGGGATATTTTTGAAAACGAAAGTTTCAAACAACAGCTTTCATGAAAATCATTTAACCTGCCTGTATTCTAAGTTTCTGAAACCACCAAATTTTATCCAAATTTAGGCTGCAATTTTAGGTTTTTCCACAAAGATTTCTTGTTTATTAACAACGGCAAACATTCTTAATATCAGTTTAAATTTGACCTCATTCATTATACTCATGTGATGTTTTCCCAGTATTTTTCGTCTTTGATAATATGCGTTCATTTCAGGATCATACATTATAGATGCTTTTGCGGCCATGTCTAATTTTGCTTTGGCGTCCTTATTGGCCATATGATTAACCCGGCTTTTCTTTTTAATACTTTTTCCTGATGTATGGTCAAAGGGAACTACTCCACAATAAGAGCCATACTTCCGGGCATCAGAGAAACGTTTGAAGTTTTCAGTGAAGGCTATAGTCGTCCATGCATTAACCGGACCAATGCCAGGAATAGAAGTCAGTAGCCTGAATGTTGTCTTTAATCCATCTTCTTTTTCGATTATCTCGTTTAATGCATGCTCTGTTTTATCAATCATTTTCTGAGCAAAATCAACTGCCAGATAATAATTCTTAATCAGTGGGTCATTCTCTTTAAAATCCATCATTACTAATAATTCCTTTACTCTATGCTCGTTTGCTTTCTTATCATTGATAAACCCATCCCTCTGTGTAAGCAGCTGTTTGATCCTTAGAATTGACGCGCTTTGCGGGGTATCTGGCTGAATTTTCTCTCTTTTCTCATAGCCATATTCAGCTATTCTTTTTGAATCTATTTTATCATTTTTCCCTCTCTGCATTCCCATTGATTTTTTTATTTCCAATCCAGGAACCCGAGTAAAAGTGATATTCTTAGATACACAGAATTGTATAATTCGGTATTCATACCCGCCTGTATATTCAAGTACAAACCAGCATCTTGATACATCTATACCTAACGCCTTAAACCATGCCAGTAATTGTTTAAAACCTTCTGAACCATTAGGAATACGAATGTGGTGTAAGGTGCCTTGAATGGCAACATCAAGTGTTTCTTTGGAAACATCAATTCCAATAAAAAATTCTTTTCTTTGCATAACAATAATTTAGTTTGTCAATAAAAAGTTGCTGTTGTCTAAGACCTTTGTTAGGCACGCCGCCTATTATTCTAAATGGACCTACAGCAACCGTGGAAAAGAACGGAGACTATTACAGGCAAAAGGTCTGAAATACCTAGCCGGTCGGAGAGTTCACTCCGTTCTTTTTCACAATTATCCACAAATTCACAGAAAAAAATCCCCCTTTGGAAACCCCATTATTATAATAATAATACGTTTAAAAGAAAGGGGGATAATTTAACCAAAGGCCGGTAGGCAGGTCATTCGCAATCATAGTTCAGACGACCTGCTATGCCGTGGCGGATGTGATATTTCCCCCCTCTCCAGCAAGTGGAGAGGGCCGCTTGTCCCCAACGCAGTTGGTGGGGGGTGAGGTTTCCAGAGTTAACTAATTGACAATCAATCAAACCCTATGAAAAAAAATTACGGAAATAATGTGCAATTTGTCCGTGGTATCCTGAAATCCGATTAATCAGTGATAATTCTTAGCTGACTTGGTTATTAAATTTTTACTTTTGTCCATTAAATTAAAATTTATGTACAAGAAGTTCATTGGCGTAATTGCCGTCGCATCATTGTTTGCCGCCTGCAACCAGCCAACAACCAAAGAAGCAGCAAAACAGGATATACTTCGCTCCCATCTCGATACTACAGTAAAGCCTAATGATGATTTTTTCTCTTATGCCAACAGCGCTTGGATAAAGAAGAACCCCATACCTGCTGATGAAACATCGTACGGTATAGGAGAACTGGTACAAAAAGAATTGTACGCAAAACTCCAAAAGATAAATGAAGACGCGCTGAAAAAAGCGGAGAAGAGCGGCCCCGGCCAACAGATCGGGGACTTCTGGTACAGCGCCATGGATACCGTGGAGATAGAAAAGAACGGGATAGAACCTCTGCGCGATGAACTGAACAGAATAGCCGGGATGAAAACCCGTGAAGATGTGATGGCGCAGGCAGTACACATGCACACATTCGGCGCCAATGTTTTCTTTGACGAAGGTGTATCGCAAGATCCAAAAAACAGCGATGTGGAGGCTTACAACATGAACCAGGGTGGACTTGGCTTGCCCAACCGTGATTATTATTTTAATACCGATCCACGCACCACTAAAATCCGCAATGTTTATCCTCAATTCATAGCTACTGTTTTTCGACTCATGGGTATAGACAGCGCCGGGGCTAACAAAAAAGCTGCCGCAATAGTTGCATTGGAAACAGAACTTGCAAAATCATCGCGTAAACTTGAAGACCTCCGCGATCCTTATAAGAATTACAATAAGTATGAGATAACAAAGCTAAGAACCATATCACCGCGCATTGACTGGCCCAAATACCTCGAACAGATTGGCGTGAAGTATGTGAAAAGTGTGATAGTCGGACAACCTGAATTTTACAAGGCCCTCGACAAGGTAATAACCTCGGCTGACTTGCAAACGCTGAAAGACTATATGACTTTTCATCTCGTAACAACTTTTGCTGCTTACCTGAGTAAACCATACTCGGATGCCAATTTCAATTTTTACTCGAAAACAATTCGCGGTGCGGAAGAGCAGCACCCGCGCTGGCGGCGCGCCCTGGATGCTGAGGAAGGCGCTATAGGCGAGGAGTTGGGACAACTTTTCGTGAAAGAATACTTTAACGCCACGGCCAAAGCGCGGTATGAGCAGATCGTGGAAAATGTGCGCAATGCCTACAAAGCGCGCATAAAAAAATTAGACTGGATGAGCGACAGCACTAAGCAAAAGGCAATCCATAAACTTTTAGCCATCCGAAAAAAAGTAGGGTATCCCGGCAAATGGAAAGATTTCTCTGCCCTGAAAATAGACCGCGGGCCTTATGTGCTTAATGTATTGCGCGCCAACCAATGGTGGAATAATTACTCACTAAATAAGCTGGGTAAGCCTGTTGACCGCGATGAGTGGGACATGACGCCGCAAACTTACAACGCTTACTACAATCCTTCTAATAACGAGATCGTATTGCCTGCCGCTATGATGACCGTGCCGGGCTATGCTGATTCAGAACTTGATGATGCCCTTGTTTATGGTTATACTGCCGCTTCTACGGTAGGCCACGAGATCACGCATGGCTTTGATGATGAAGGCCGCCAGTTTGATGAATATGGTAATCTCAACAACTGGTGGAATATGAAGGACACAGCCCAATTTATTAAACGTGCCAATGTGCTGGTACTGCAATTCAACAAGATGGTACCCTTAGATACCCTGCACATAAATGGTAAAGCCACGCTGGGAGAAAATCTTGCCGACCTGGGCGGAATATTAATAGGCCTGGATGCCTTCAAACAAACGGAATCTTATAAGAAAGGTGAGAAGATCGCCGGGCTAACACAACTGCAACGTTTCTTTCTTGGCTATTCATTGGGCTGGATGATGGCGCAGCGCCCGGAAAAAGTAGCAGCACAACTACTCACCGATGTTCACTCACCGGCCAAATACCGCGTGAATGGCCCATTCCCGAATGTAGCTGAGTTCTATGAAGCCTTTGGCATAAAGCCCGGAGATAAAATGTATATCGCAGACAGCCTGAGAGTACATTTGTGGTAACTGGCAGGCATTAACGAATTTTATTTTATTATTGAATTACCTCAATTTGCACACTTGCCTACCGGCAGGCAGGTTTGCATATTACCGCATTTCCACATTAATTGAGCCATTGAGCTATTGGGTCATTGAGCAATTAAGAAACCCCTTCTATTACGATCACTATTTCCCCTTTGGGAGGATGCTTTTCGTAATGTACAGCTAATGCGGCAAGGGTATTTTTATTGGTCTCTTCAAACATTTTTGTGAGCTCGCGGCAAACTGCGGCCTGTCTGTCAGCGCCGAAAAAGGTAGCCAGTTCATGAAGTGTTTTTACCAACCGGTGCGGTGATTCATAAAGGATTACGGTGCGATCTTCTTCCGCAAGCATTTTGAGCATGGTTTGCCTTCCCTTTTTCAAAGGCAGGAAACCTTCAAATACAAACCTGTTTGCCGGTATGCCGGACTGTACGAGGGCAGGCACAAAAGCGGTGGCCCCGGGTAGGCACTCCACGGGTATGTGATTACGGATACATTCCCTTGTCAGTAAAAATCCGGGATCTGAAATGCCGGGTGTGCCTGCATCTGTGATGAGTGCAAAGGTTTTGCCGGCTAAAAGTTGTTCAATGAGGTGCGGTAATACTTTATGTTCGTTATGCTGGTGATAAGGAGTGAGCGGCTTCTTGATCTCATAATGATTCAGCAGCACCTGGCTTGTGCGTGTGTCTTCGCACAATATCACATCGGCACGGCGCAGTATTTCTACCGCCCTGTAAGTAATATCGCCAAGATTGCCAATGGGTGATGGTACCAGGTATAGACTCATAAACCCTGCCCGTCGCCGCGGGAAATTTTAAAGTTAATAATACAATGTCATTGACTAAAAATTCACTAAAACCCGACCGCATGCCTCTTTAGTTTTTTTCAATAGCCATAGTTTTAACAAAGGCTATAGCGGTGGCGCAAGGGTTGATATTATTATAGCAAAATCATTGAATTATGTATAAAAACCCCGAAGGGCAATGTCATTAAGTAAAACTTTCAAAATAACTTACACAAAAAAGGGCGTTCTACAATACAAAAAGTGAGTACGTTATTTTGAAAGTTTCACTAAGTTAAAGAAATGATCCCAACGGGATCAAACGTTTATAGTAAAAGTTACCAAATTCACGATGCCGAAGGTATCGCACCTGCTTTTTAAGTGCATTTATATCTACCAAAATCCTTAATGACATTGCCAGAAGAGGTGACATATTTTACTCGTTAAGTCAATGACATTGGTTAATAATATTTTATCCCTCTGTAAGTGTAAAATCAAACGCTTCCATAACGGGATTAGCCAGTAATTTTTTACATGCCTCACGGGTCATGCTGTCGGCCTCTTCCCTGCTATGGGCATCAATATGCAGGGCTATGTGTTTGCCTATGCGCACGTCATGCACATTGGGTAAACCCAGGTTATGCAGGCTGTTGTTCACTGCTTTGCCTTGCGGGTCCAGCAACTCTTTAAGCGGCATCACATTAATATGTGCAATGTATTTCATAATAAGTCAAAAGTTAAAAAGTTATCCTTCAATATTGTTTTCAATTGCTTCGGGTTGTTTGTATATAAATGACAGGAGCATATACAGAATAAATGCTACGGGTATTGCTAATACTTGCAGGAACACTATTGCCACAATGGTCAGCAAGACCAGCGCCAGTTGCGGCCACATATAAGCCAGGCTCCATTTTGCAGGTACCAGCTTAATAAATTTTACATGGGATACCATAAGCCAGCAAAGGATGGCAATAATCGTGTAAAGAACCCATTTATTCTGAAAGTAGCTTGCAATATTAAACGGGTTGTACCAGGAGATCAATGGCAGAGATGCGACAAACAAACCCACTGCAGGGGTAGGCATACCGATAAAATAAGTCTTTTGTGTCTCAGAGGTAATATTGAATTTAGCAAGGCGGAGCGCAGCAAAACAGGCTATGAGAAATGCGGGGGCCATACCTATTATAGATACATCCATTGCGTTTTTTTCACTCATCATGGCGTCCCATAAATACTTAAAGAGAATAACAGAAGGCGCTACGCCAAATGATACTACATCTGCCAGTGAATCAAGGTCCTTGCCGATAGGAGAATATACCTTCAATGCGCGTGCGGTAAGCCCGTCGAGCATGTCACAAATTGCAGCTATACCAATGAATATGCTACCCAGGTATATTTGCTCAGCGCCATACACCCAATTCCAGGTGGGCATGCCTTCTTTTATATTCAGGCTTATATAGGGCTGTGCGGTAAGTATGTAAGCGATAGCAATACAGCCGCAAAATAAATTGGCCAGCGTCAGCAGGTTGGGCAAATGCTTCATTATGGGTCAAAAGTAGTAATAATTGCTCAATGGCAGAATGGCTCAATGACTCAATTTATGTGGAACCCGCATTCTATATAATTCAAGTTATTTCTAACGTGACATAAGATGTGTCTTATTGGGGTACTTCGCTGAAGCTATGGCTGGCGAAATGTGGTATTTATCCAAATAAAAAACAGGATACAAATTACTTTGCATCCTGTTCAAATATTATTATAACAATTCCCCTTTAAGGGTTAGGGGCGAGGTTTTTAATCCGGCACTACCAGCCTGAAGCCATTGCCATGAATGTTCACTATTTCCACGCTGCTGTCTTCTTTGAGGTATTTACGCAACTTGGCTATGTAAACGTCCATACTACGGCCATTGAAGTAAGTGTCGCTACCCCATATCCGTTTTAAAGCAGCTTCGCGTGGCAACAGGTCATTCTTATATTCACACAGCATCAGCAGCAACTCATTCTCTTTCGGAGAGAGCGTACTTGACTCAGTGCCATGTTTCAGGGTGCGCAACTTGCTGTTGAAATGGTACATCCCGATAATAAACTCTATCTGCGAATGTTGTTTTTCCTGTAGTTCCTGGTTGCGTTTCAGCACGGCTTTTATCTTAGATAAAAGTACATCGCTGTCAAATGGCTTAGTGATATAATCATCTGCGCCAAGTTTATACCCTGTCAGAATGTCATCTTTCATACTTTTGGCAGAAAGGAAGAATAGTGGCACATCAGGGTCCACATTCCTTATTTCTTCAGCCAGTGTGAAGCCATCCATATTGGGCATCATCACATCGAGGAGGCATATATCAAACCGCTCGCGGCGGAAAGCTGCCAGCCCCAGGATACCATCACGCGCCAATTCAACTACAAAATTATTTAACTCGAGGTAATTTTTTAATACCTGTCCGAAGTTGGTATCATCTTCTACTAATAGTATTTTATTTTTTTCCTTTTCCATAATGTTAATTTATCCCTCAAATATAATACCACGAAGTTTCTTATTATAAAAATATTTGTTAAAAGCGGCAATATTTGTTAAAAGAACCGTGGACAGCTAAAAGCTTTGGTAATTCCCTGGTCAGGATGATATGGCCCCTGGTATATAAGAGAGAACTCCAGCGCACCGTAAGAGGCATTGTATGGAGCGAGGGCTGACATCGTAAAATCATAGCTGGCCATAAATTGCCATCTTGATATTTGTACACCCGCAACACCTATTGCAGCATCGCCCAGCCTTATAAAACTGCCTAAAATCAATTGTGCAGGAGCCTGTTTGCTATCATTTAGCAGGATACGGAACAAGGAGCCTGCCAGTAATTCAGAAGCGCCGCTCTGAGTGCTATAATAGACAGATGGGTTAATGATCAGCACCGGCCCGGTACGGAACAACATATCAAGGTTACCGGAAGGGCGGTAATCAAGAGTGTTGGTCCCTCCCTTATAAAAGGTTTCAACAGGCTTGTTAATATTGGTAAGGCCTATACCTAATTTAGTATATACAAACTCATTAGGAAACCATGCGAAATTCAGCCCGGAACCTATTGTATAATAAGTTGTTTTGAGTATCCCCACCTTTTCACCGTTAGGCATATTGCCATTGAATGTGAATCCATCCCATTGTGCATCAAATGTCAGGTTATCATAATTCACGGAGCGTTGTGCATAGGCTCCTGATAAACCTAATGACAACATGGTAAATTCGCTTAATTGCAAATGGTAAGCGAGATCTCCCTGTATCAGACCCAGCGAAAGGTTGCCATCTCCTGCCTTATCACTAAAGAAAGCAAAGCCAATGCCAAGCCAGTTATTGTGGTTAGTGTTGTTGGCATTACCACCTATCTTACAATCACCCCATGCTGAAAAAGTATTATAGGGTACCGGGATAGCCGCCCACTGGTTGCGGTAGTTCATTCCTAACCGGTAATCATTATCGGGCATCAGCCCGGTATTAGCGGCATTGAGGAGCATGGGGGTATTATAGTATTGGCTAAAATGTATGCCTTGCCCGATAGCAACCTTGCTGCAGATCATACACAGCGCCACAACCACCAATAATACATTCCTCATCGTAACAAAGTTATATTTCCTTTCAAGAGTTTGGCGGTTCCGTCAATAAATGAAACCTGGAGCACATAAGCGTAAGCTTCAATAGGCTGCGGCTGACCGTTGTATGTCCCGTCCCATCCTATTTGCTGGCTGGTGGTCTCAAAAACGAGTTGCCCCCACCTGTTGAATATTTTCAGGTCTAATGTTTTTATGGCTGCACCGCGTACATAGAGTATATCGTTCTCGCCATCGCCGTTAGGACTGAAAGCGGTGGGCAGGCCTATTAACGGTTGCACTTCAGCGTTGATTGTTTTGCACACTACAGCCGGGCAATTACTGCTGTTGTATGCATGAAGGCAAACCTTGTAATTACCGGTTCTGTTGTACTGGTGGACGGGGTTTACCTCCACACTTGTAGTATTATCTCCGAATTCCCAAAGGTAGCGGGTAGCCTTAACCGATTGATTAGTGAAACTGCTGGGAACATTAGGCTCTGGCGTTAGGGGAGCATAAGTGAAAGCTGCAGTAGGCAATGGCATAACTTTTATGATTTGCGTGAATGTATCGGCGCCATTACATGAGCCTGGATTTTGAGCAATCATCGTTATCGTGAATGTACCAACGGTATCATATACAATACCGGGCAGGATTGCCGTTGATGTTTGGCCGTTCCCAAATGTCCAGGTAACGCTTGTTGCATTTGCAGGCCCTGTCATTGGGGTAAATGGGGTGTACTCACAAATCGAATCAGGTATGGTAAAATGTGCCGATACCAGCAGGCTATAAATGTGTATTCGCTGTATTACCGTATCCGGGGAGTTACAGGCGGCTGTATCGGTCATGACGAGCATCACGGAATAGGTTCCTGTGTCCGGGTAAAAATGACCGGGCGGAGTTGTGCCTGTATAGGTGGTGCCATCGCCAAACCACCATTGGTAAGCTGGTGTGCCCACATTATCTGTGGAAGTGTTATTGAATGTAACGAAATATGGGTTGCAACTGTCAAGGACCGTATAAGTAAATCCCGGTTTAATAATATTTGTGTCAACGATAATAACAAGATATGCGGTATCATTTGTTTTAAAGCAGGCATTGGAGTTTGCAGCAGATAATGTTACTGTGTAAACACCCCCTGATATAAAAGTATGAGTAGGTGCATACGCGGTGGTTGGAGCAGTACCATCCCCAAAATTCCATACATAAGTAAGTGCGTTATTGGAGCAGTTAGTAAAGTTTACGGTAAGCGGGGCGCAACCGTTGTTGACGGGGCCTGTGCAGATAGCAGCGGCTACAGGACCTATGTTAAAAGCTATTTTTAATGCAGCTTCATTGCAGTTTTGGCTGGAATCAACCATACTCCATACACCAGATGTGGTGGGGAAAAGTGCGGGGCATGCTCCGCCGGCGGGGGGTACCCCTCCGCAATTGGCACAAATACCCTGGTAGATAATGCCTTGCTTTGAAAACCGGCTGGTACCGCCATCAACATGCTCTCCTTCCCATAGTGTAGCACAATTCCTTCCATAATAAGTGGCATATCGCAAGGTTGCCATACCCGGCCCTAATACTATAAAATAAAAGTCCCTGCCGTCAGTAGTAAGTTGTTGGGCATCAGGCGTTACTGCCATGCCGGTACATTCGCCGGAAGCAATTCCCGGGATACCTAAACTCCCGCCCCACCCTGATACATACACATTCTCACAGGTATCTATAAGGAAAGCCACAGGAGAAATATTTGTTTGCGGTGAACTGCCGGAACCAAAAACCGTAGAGATCATGTCGGTAGCAAGATTACTGTCTAATTTCATAATGAATTGGTTAGAAGCGGGGTTAGAATAAACACCCGCAGTAACCGGGAAGGCGCCCCCTAATGATTGCCCCATTACATATACTTCGTTCTTGCTGCTTACTTGTATCCCGTAAACCTGGTCATAGTTTGATGTACCTATAAAAGTGCCATTTTGAAGGTTGTATGGAGCGCTGTTTTTAAACTTCAGGATAAATCCATCAGCAATACCGCCCTGGTAGGTTGGATGCAATGAGCCGGCAGTTGATGGAAAGTTAGCGCTGTTCGTTCCTCCGGCTACATATACTGATGATTGAGCTGTGTCAAATGCCAGCACATATCCGGCGTCAGAGCCACTTCCACCTATGTATGTACTCCATAACAGTGTAGTTAATGTTGGATTTAATTTAAATACTACACCATTTTGCATACCGGTAAGCGTGGAAGATATTGCCGTAGGTGTAACAGGAAAATCTGTAGAGTTTGTACAGCTTGCTACATAAATATTTCCGGCATTATCCATCTGTATTTCGCTACGTGCATCGTCTCCGTAATTATATTTCAATTGCCCGTAACCATACTCTGTCGAATCATAATTTACACCATCGTTGCTGCTACCACCTATATAAGTGGAACCTATCAGCGCAGTACCGGTTGCATTAAATTTAGTAACTATTACATCCCAGCCACCGTGGTTAACAGTTTGAAAAGCGCCCGGAGTAACAGGGTAGTCCGTAGATCTCGTTCTGCCTGCAACGGAAAGGTTGCCGGATGGATCTACTATCATGCTATGGGCATGCTCATTGCCGCTGCCACCCAGATAAGTGGCATAAATCCTGCCGGAAAGTGTGGGATTGTATTTTATAATGGAAATATCAGCGGCATAAGCCCAAAGCTGCCCCGTTGTAGGATCAACATAAGTATTCCCGCCTCCAAAAGTAATTTGAAAAGCGCCGGGGCTTACCGGAAAATGGCCTCCGTATTGAAGTGTATTTACCAATCCTCCGGCGTAAAAATTACCGGCGTCGTCATAAGTTGCTGTAAATCCCCAGTTATCGGCAGTGGACCCTGTTAGCGTACAAAAAACAACAACGGGGTCAATAATTAATTGTTGTGTATGATCATAATCTGCCGGAAAATCGAAAGTAACAACATTATTCTTTAGATGATATTCACATGGAACTTCAACCCTATTGTTGTTAATATATTGATAGGCATAGGGCTTCATTTCAGATATTTGTCCTATTGTTGTATTAATCAGCAGGTCATGATTTTTTATCTTTAATCCATCCTGCCCTGTAAACTTTATTTGTATTTGTGACGCATCGGATTCTGGCTGCAAAATAAATTCATACTCAATATTGCCTTTATTGGATAGCACATGCATATCAATCCCGTTATACAACTTATTATACCTAACCTCACGATATGGATGAATACCTGATTTCCAGCGGGAAGATTCATTGCCAAGGAAATAGTTATAATAAATTTGCTGGGGCCTTGCTCCTTCTATTTCCGGAACATTGGCGCCTTCAAAAGAAACCTTGTAAACATGGAATTTCAGTACCGGCTTTTCTCTTGTTTGCCCATGATGGTAGTAGTCCACTTTGTAGTTATTATCCGGATCGCCAAGTATATATCTGAATCCGTCTTTTTCAAGGCATACATCGCCACTTTGCGTAGCTACTTTATATTGAAACCATTCGCCCCACTGCCCTTTATTTTCTATAAACTCCAAAGGAGCCTGCGAATACGCGGTTTGCGCAATGACACACAATAAGAGCCATAGAAATATATAACGCGCCTTCATTATGATAAATTAATAAT
Organism: Chitinophagales bacterium; assembly: GCA_044448445.1. Classification (GTDB taxonomy): domain Bacteria; phylum Bacteroidota; class Bacteroidia; order Chitinophagales; family Chitinophagaceae; genus Nemorincola. The sequence continues at coordinate 258 of JBIOGX010000038.1, read as the reverse complement.
TATGATAGTAAATTTAAGCTTTTTCCTTATAAATAGACGGGAAAGAAATAAAAAAAGTTAGGCGGAAAGTAAAATATTTAGGAAGATAATATTACTCAAGGGTTTAAAAACCCTTGTAAAAGGAGGAGATATAGGGTAAATTCTTAATTTACCATCTTGTCTGCACAGCAACTGCTGGCAAAAGCGTCGGGTTTTGCTTTGAAGGCGTAGCCCATACCGAGGATGTAGCCCATAGCTTCGCGGAGGGCCTCGTTGCTT
>JBIOGX010000037.1:0-12386 GCA_044448445.1 Chitinophagales bacterium | reverse complement strand
GAAATTAATTAATATTTTACTATTTATAGAATCTTTCTACTTTCTATTTTTTTGAATTTTGGTATCCTTTATCACTAACTTTGCGTCCGCTTGCGCAACAAATCATATATAGCAGTTTGGCAATGAACCTGAATAAAGCGTCTTTAGCCGGTATAATAATAGCATTGGGTATTATTTACGGGGACATTGGTACTTCACCGTTGTATGTAATGAATGCTATTTGTAATGGTAAGGAAATAAATGAGTTTCTGATCATAGGCGCACTTTCCTGTATTATCTGGACGCTTACCCTGCAAACCACCGTTAAATATGTAATGCTCACGCTTAAAGCGGATAATAAAGGCGAAGGCGGTATCTTCTCTTTATTTGCGCTGGTACGCAGGCATGGCAAGTGGACTGTTTTTCCCGCTATGATTGGCGGGGCTGCGCTACTTGCAGATGGTATGATAACACCTCCTATCTCTGTCACATCAGCCATTGAGGGTTTGCGGGCTACTCCTCATTTAGAGCATATCGGAACAATGACTATCGTTTACATAGTTATATCCATCCTCGCTGTTTTATTTTTCTTCCAGCAATTTGGGACCAGTAACATTGGTAAAGCCTTGGGACCCATAATGCTGTTGTGGTTCCTCATGCTCGCGATACTGGGCCTGCACCAGTTAAATATTGCAAATGACTGGCACATATTCCGCGCTTTAAACCCATATTATGCCATAAAGGTGCTAACTCAATACCCGAAAGGGTTCTGGATACTTGGAGCAGTATTCCTGTGTACCACCGGCGCTGAGGCGCTTTACTCAGACCTCGGACATTGCGGGCGTGCCAACATCCGCTATTCATGGATATTTGTAAAGACCTGCCTTATCCTTAACTACCTGGGACAGGGCGCTTATCTATTGAATATCAAAAGCCACCAGGTATGGAATTCGCAGGCAAAAAACCCTTTTTATGAATTGATGCCGCATTGGTTCCTCTTCCCCGGTATCGTTATTGCCACTATTGCCGCCATAATAGCCAGCCAGGCGCTCATATCGGGTTCGTTCACACTGATCAGTGAGGCTATGAAGCTGAACTTATGGCCCAAGATGAAGATCAATTATCCTACGGTAGAGAAAGGCCAGTCTTTTATTCCGGGTATCAATACGTTATTGTTTGTTGGCTGTACATCTATAACACTATACTTCCAGCGTTCATCAAACATGGAAGCGGCTTATGGCCTTTCCATCACTATCTGCATGATCATGACATCCTGCCTGTTCGCTTATTTCATGTTTGTAAAAAGGGTACCAATTATATGGATCGCAACTTATCTCGTTGTATATTTTACGATTGAATTTTCTTTCCTGTGGGCCAATTTAGTAGAGAAATTTGTAGAAGGCGGGGTAGTAACAGTGGTTGTTGCCGGCGGGCTTTTTATGACAATGGTCGTATGGTTCAAATCACGTAAGATAAAGAACAGGTACGTGGAGTTTGTGCGGTTAGAGAATTATATTCCCATACTACAGGAGTTGAGCAATGATAACAGTATCAACAAATATGCTACTCATCTTGTGTATCTGACCAGCGCCAATAATCCCAAGGAAATAGAGCATAAGATATTGTACTCTATACTGTACCGTAAACCCAAGCGGGCAGATATTTACTGGTTTGTACATGTGGATGTTGTTGATGATCCCTATACAACGGAATATTCGGTGCAGACCATTGTGCCCAATGAGATCATCAGGGTAGAGTTCCGGCTTGGTTTCCGCGTGGATCACCGGATACAATATATGTTCAGGAAAGTGGTGGAAGAAATGGTGGCGAACAAAGAAGTGAATGTAGTGAGCCGTTATGAATCCCTGAGCAAGAACAATGTGATGGGTGACTTCCGTTTTATAGTAATGGAAAAATTCCTTTCCCGCGATAATGCATTACCATTTTGGGAGCGGCTGATGATGCGCGGCTATTTTATACTCAAAAGATACAGCCTTTCCGAAGAGCGTGGTTTCGGCCTTGATCCGTCTGACGTAACGCTGGAGAAATATCCGATTATTGTTTCAGCTATCCCCGATATGAATTTGAGAAGGATGGAGGATTGACAGTGTTAATTGGTTAAAAGGTTAATTGGTTAATTTTTGCACATTTGCATATTTTCACACCTGCCTGCCGGCAGGCAGGTTTTCTCATTAATTGAGTCATTGAGCAATTAAGCCATTGAGTCATTCCTCACCATCTCCCACAGCACCACACCCACACTCACGGATATATTCAAGGAATGTTTTGCGCCCCATTGCGGTATCTCTATGCAGCCGTCTGCAATCTTTAATACTTCTTCATTTACGCCCGTCACTTCATTGCCGAATACCAGCGCGATCTTTTCATTTTTCCAATTCAGCTGATCAAGTATTATGCTGTCGTGCGCCTGTTCTACGGCGAGTATCCTGTATCCATCTTTTCTTGCATTTGCAACAGCATCAATCGTTGTAGTGAAGTTTCTCCATTTTACCGTTTCCGTAGCGCCCAAAGCTGTTTTATGAATATCACGATGTGGCGGGGCTGGCGTATAGCCACACAGGTATATGGCAGCTATGGCAAACGCATCGCAGGTGCGGAATACAGAGCCGACATTGTGCATACTCCGTACATCATCAAGTATTACTATTATAGGACGTTTATCAGTATCCTTTATTTCTTCAGGGCTTTTACGCCCCAGTTCTTCCATTGTTTTACGCTGCACTGGTTGGGAATTGTAACCTGCCTACCGGCAGGCAGGTTTGGAATTTGGAATTTATTGTTTGGAATTTTACTTGGTTTGAAGTTCGTCAATACTTTTTTTGACCATGTCATGATGGTCGCTAACAGGTACTGCATAGCCTATGCTCAGTAATATTAAGTGTACCTCTGTGCCTGCATAAGGTTTGGTACCATTCTTATCTATAAAGTCCGGGTTCAAAAAATTATTAAGATAGTATTGCGCTTTGACAGTAATACCGTGATATACGGACATGCCTGCAAAAATGTATGGCATGATTGCAGGCGTGCGCTGGCTGAACCATTCGTTGAACTTGGTCTTCTCATTCCTGACCTGGAATTTCTTGTCCTTGAAATTGATAGGGGCATCCACGCCGCCACCTATAAACATATATGTTCTTTTAGGCATCATATTGCCTATTTTAATCCCCACAGGAACCCCTATATTGTATGTGCGGCGTTTTACAGTCCATCCGTTGGCCTGCTCTATATACCCTATGTTTTTTATATCAATACCGGTATAAATGCCAAAGTGCTTACTTAAATTAAAATTGAATGTAAGCCCCGCATTGATGAACCAGGAAAAACGTAAAGTGCCTGTAGTGTTGGTAGTTGTCATACCCTGGCAGGTTGCACATACAGGATTGGTGTGTTGTATAGTGGCTGTTGAGAAAATAGCCCCATCCATGCCGCTGCCTACGTAGAATTTTTTTAATGGGGGCGTTATTATTTTTACGGTGGTATCAGCGCCGGTTACCTTTGCAGATACATCAATGGTAATAAGGCTGGAAGCAAATAATATAGATAATATTATATTTTTCATAACAGCATATTTATGTAAAGATAGGAAACAATACCCTGTAGTACCTTATTGTAGTTGCTCATTCATTATATACTATAGAAAGAATCCCTGTAAAAATTGCAGGGATTTATGCTTTGGCATAAGTCTTGACCATTATCTTTATCCTTCCTTAAATAACAAAATAGGGATAACTTTGCCAGAATGTCCGAAATAAGATCAATGTTAGATATGTTGTTAGGCCAAGGGGAGCAGGAGATGGAATTTATGCCTATCGTGCCGCTTGGAGAAGATGAAATGGATGAGCAGGAGAAAGGCGCTCTGCCATTAGAACTTCCAATTATAGCCCTTCGTAATACGGTGTTATTTCCCAATATAGTGCTGCCCATTACGGTTGCACGTGAAAAATCTATAAGGGCCATTGCCGAAGCACAGAAGACCGGTAAATGGATAGGCGTAATAGCCCAAAGAGACAGCAGCAACGAGGACCCGATGCCGGAAGACATATACAATATAGGTACGATGGCAAAAGTGGTGAAGCAGATAAAAATGCCCGATGGTAATATCACTATTTTTATCATGGGGCGTATGCGTTTCAAGATCGAGGCTTATACCCAGGTGGATCCTTTCTACACCGCGCAGGTAAGATATCTTGATGATGTTTATCCGCAAAAAGATGCTTCATTTGATGCGCTTATTTCCTCAATAAAAGACTACTCAGAGCGTATTGCTCAGCAGTCGCCGAATATGCCTAATGAAGCGAGCATAGTACTGCGCAATATAGAGCAGCAATCATTTTTGATGCACTTTGTCGCTTCTAATATTTTCGCCAAGCTGCAGGATAAGCAGGCCATGCTGGAAGAGAATAACATTACCGCACGTGCCGAAAAACTGCTCCAGCTTTTACAAACTGAACTGCAGTTAGTGGAACTTAAAAATGAGATCACTAATAAGACCCGTGCTGATATTGACCGCCAGCAGCGCGAATATTTTTTACAACAACAACTGAAGTCCATACGTGATGAGTTGGGCGGGGACCCCAATGAGCGTGAGGTAAAAGATCTGCAGAAACGCGCCGAAGAAATGAAGTGGGGTGATACGGCCAAAGAATTATTTAAAAAGAATATAGAAAAGTTGGAGCGCATGCATCCCAGCACACCGGATTATTCGGTGATCTATAATCACCTTGACCTGATGCTCGACCTTCCCTGGGGCGTTTATACCGAAGACAGTTATGATCTCAGGAAGGCTCAAAAGGTGCTTGACGAGGACCATTACGGAATGGACAAGATCAAGGATCGTATAGTGGAATATCTTGCCGTGCTGAAACTGAAAGGGGATATGAAGTCGCCCATACTGTGTTTTGTAGGTCCTCCCGGTATAGGTAAGACTTCATTGGGGCGCAGTATTGCCAATGCCATACACCGCAAGTATGTGCGCCTGAGCCTTGGCGGCCTGCACGATGAGAGCGAATTGCGCGGGCACCGTAAAACATACATCGGGGCTATGCCCGGCCGTATCATACAATCACTCAGGAAGATAAAATCGGCTAACCCGGTATTCATACTTGATGAGATAGACAAGCTCGGCAAAGACTTTCGTGGAGATCCAAGTTCAGCATTACTGGAAATATTAGACCCTGAACAAAACAATTCATTTTACGATAATTACCTTGAGCTTGAATTTGACCTTTCAAAAGTCCTTTTCATAGCTACCGCCAATAGCATCAGCGATATACAACCCGCCTTGCGCGACCGACTGGAGATCATACAGTTGTCGGGCTATTCACCGGAAGAGAAAACAGAGATCGCCAAACGCCACCTGATACCCAAACAGAGGGAGCTTCATGGGCTGGGCAAAATACCACTACGATTCCCAGACAAAGTGATCGTCAAGATCATACAGGAATATACCCGTGAAAGTGGCGTGCGCGAGCTTGACCGCCTGCTTGCAGGGGTGATGCGTTCCGTAGCCAAACAGGTAGCTATGGAGGAAAAGGTAGCTCCACAGGTGACAATCGAGCTTGTGGAGCAGGCATTGGGCAAGCCCCGCTTCAGTAATGATATTTATACCAAGGGCCACCCGGCCGGTGTAGTGGTGGGGCTTGCATGGACTTCTGCCGGCGGCGATATACTTTTTATTGAAACATCTATTTCAAAAGGCAAGGGTAACCTGACACTTACCGGCAATCTCGGCACTGTGATGAAAGAAAGTACAAGCGCAGCCCTTTCTTACCTGAAAGCGCATGCTGCGGAATATAATATTCCTATTGAGCGCTTTGACGAGACCAATATACACGTACACGTACCTGAAGGCGCTGTGCCCAAGGATGGTCCGAGCGCGGGGATAACTATGCTCACCTCGCTGGCATCAGCATATACCGGCAGGAAAGTAAAACCGTACTTTGCCATGACCGGGGAAATAACGCTTCGCGGGCAAGTATTACCGGTGGGAGGTATCAAAGAAAAAATTCTTGCAGCCAAGCGCGCGGGTATCAGGCAGATCATTATGCCAAAGATGAATAAGAAAGATGTGGAAGAGATCAATAAAGCCTACATCAAAGGACTAAGTTTCCATTATGTAGCTGATGCAGGAGAGGTACTGGCGATTGCGCTGATGAAGAAGTGAGATTAATTGCGTGTTTATTTCTATAATTTTGCAATTCGATGAAGTCTTTCAATGTTCCCATACATTATCGCAGCCCGCTGGTAAATGCCATAAAGCAAAAGCGTAAGGCCGATGATAAAATGAAAAAGGATTTCGCGCCTACTATATTGCAAATAGGATCTTTGCAGGTTATTCTGGCACGGCATTTTGGCTTTTGTTATGGGGTTGAGAATGCTATTGAGATCGCTTTCCGTGCCGTTGATGAGAACCCAGGCAAGCGCATATTCCTGCTCAGCGAAATAATCCATAATCCCGGTGTAAATGCTGATTTGCAAGCGCTGGGTATAAAGTTCATTATGGACACTAAGGGCAATATGCTTATGGACTGGGATGATCTGCGCAGCGATGATGTAGTGATTATCCCTGCTTTCGGTACTACGTTGGAAATGGAGCATACCTTGCGGGAGAAAGGTATAGACGCTACGCATTATGAGACCACCTGCCCTTTTGTAGAGAAAGTATGGAATCGCGCCGAGAAAATAGGCGCTGATGGCTATACCATTATTGTACATGGCAAACCCGGCCACGAAGAAACGCGTGCGACTTTTTCTCACAGCAAGGCTATTACGCCTACGCTAGTAGTAAGAGATATGGAACAGGCGAAGCGTCTTGCGGCATATATTACAGGCTCACTGCCACTTGCCGGGTTTTACAAAGATTTTAATGGTCAATATTCCGAAGGTTTTGATATAACCAAAGACCTGCAGCGTATAGGCGTGGTAAATCAGACCACAATGCTCGCGAGCGAAACCCAGGCTATTGCCGATTATCTTAAGCAGGTAATACTTACTCACTATCAAACTTCGCCTGAAAAAACAGCCGAGCATTTTGCCGATACGAGGGATACTCTTTGCTATGCCACAAATGATAACCAAAGCGCTGTTCAGGGTATGCTGGAGCCGCAAGCGGATTTTGCATTAGTGATAGGGGGGTATAACAGTTCCAATACTTCTCATCTTGTAGAACTTTGTGAACAAAAGTTGCCGACTTACTTTATTAATGATGAACATTGCCTTATTTCAGCGGATGAGATCCGTCATTTCGATCTGCATACTCATACTGAAAAAGTAACTCCGTATTATTTACCCTCAGGAATGCAGTTTCGGGTTATGATCACCTCAGGCGCTTCCTGCCCTGATGCGCTGGTGGAAAGGGTAATGGAGCGGTTAGCATTGCTTACAGGAAATGATAAAGAGATGGCGGTTGTTACAGAAGAGTGGCAGGGAATTACTCAATAACTCAACCTGCCTACCGGCAGGCAGGTGGCTCAATAAATCAATGTGGACTGTAAGAAATGGTTGATCATCATTATACAGTTAGTTTACTATTTTATAGTAATTGAATATTTTTAGCGTAGTCTTATCACTGGCAGGGTCTACCAGTGCGACCGTATCTGTATTGACAATTATGTTTTTATATTCTGTTAGCTCCATGTATTTATTCTTAGGATATTCGATACTCATCCACTTGTCTTTTGATATTCGATCATACCTTTTGATGATGCTGGAAACAGGAAGCGGTTTTTTCTCACCATTACTGTTTTTATAAGTATGGGCAGAATCAGTATAGCTTTTAAAAAGAGAAAAATAGCGCACACTATCATAATTCTTAACGACCGGCATCAGGCTGTCGCGAAAATCATAACACAGGAATTCAAGAGTGGTATCTTTATTTTTTTTAGGCAGGTAATAATAGAATTCAGGCGCCGTGTAGCTGTAAATTGTAGCGGCTGGTTTTTGTAGATTACTCTTTGTATGATCTGTTGATACGGGTTCAGTTGAAGGCGCCGGAACCGCACTGCCAGTATCCTTCTTTTTCTTCCCTTGTGCGAATACATGAATAGCAGTGATACCAAGTAATACAATCACTGCCAGCAATATTGCTCTTTTCCCGGTCATAAGTTCCATTATAAAATGAATTAAATATGCATGCAAAGGTAATAAATGAATAATGCCTGTTTGCAGGCAGGCATTATTACATTTTGTTAGCGAAAATCAGTTATTATTTCATTCCGGTTCCAATATTTACCTTCATCTTTGATTTGGATAGGTCTTTAATGATGTTCACAGTTTCAGAAATGTAAATATCCTTGCTGATGTTTTTTAACCATTCTTTATTTTTAGCTACTGATGCGCTGTCTAAATTTATCTTATCCATGTCAGCGGGCGGATTGGCCATATCAAGCAGTACAGGGTTTTTCAGCAAGTCTTCTAATTTTTTTGATTTAGCATTAGTCTCATCCTGATCTTTCTTGTATTTCATCTCATTAAGTGAAACGGTGTTATCATCCTTTTTTTGCTTATAATATTTAGAGTTATCCTGAATCTGCTTAAATGTTGGGTTAGCGTTTATACGGCTTTGGCTTAATAAGGCAAGTTGCTGCACATTACCAATGCTGTTTATTGGTTTATAATTTGCCGAGGCTATTTCGTCCCAGGGCAGGGCTGACTTGCGGTTGCGTTCTCCTAGCTCATCGTCATCATAGCCGTCATAAACATCGGGTATCGTAATATCAGGTGTTACACCTTTCAGTTGTGTTGATCCGCCATTAACCCGGTAAAATTTCTCCATGGTGAGTTTTAATGCGCCGATAGAATTCATTGAGGCAATTGTGTTTCCGTCTGCAATACCACTTCTACCTGTAGTATCATTTAGCATTTGCAGGCGAACCATAGGGTCTATCATATCATCAAGCGCTACCATTTTTTGCACTGTTCCTTTTCCGTAGGTCATAGAGCCTACTATTACAGCGCGCTTATAGTCCTGCAAAGCTGCAGCAAGTATCTCAGATGCAGATGCGCTGCCTTCATTGACCATTATTGCAAGTGGTCCACTGTATAATACACTGTCTCCGGGTTGTGCTTTCAATACAGACGGGGAAGCATGATTACTTTTTACCTGCACTACAGGCCCTTTGCCAATAAACAGCCCGGCCATATCCACTACATCGCCAAGGGATCCGCCTCCATTGCCACGCAGGTCGAGTATGATACCTGCAACGCCTGCTTCTTTTAGTTTTTTTACCTCATTGGCTATATCTACAGAACAGGTACGCCCGCTGGTATGGTTAAAATCAGCGTAAAATTCAGGCAGTGATATATAGCCTATTGGCCCGTCATTGCTTTTTATGATCGCGGATTTGGCAAAAGTTTCCTCTTTTTCCACTACGCCGCGTATGATGGATATTATTTTGGTTGATCCATCCGGCCTTTTCACGGTCAGTCGTACCTCCGTGCCTTTTTCACCACGTATCAGGCGTACTACTTCATCTATTTCAAAACCTTGTATATCCACCGGTGGTTTTTCCCCCTGTGCCACTTTTTGTATCTCATCGCCTGCTTTCAGTTCTCCTTGCTTCCAGGAAGGGCTTCCTGTTATTATGGCAGATACTGTTATCTTGTCATTTGCCGGACTTAGTTGTGCCCCTATGCCTACGAAACTACCGCTCATCAACTCATCAAAACCTTTTTTCTGTACAGGAGGGAAGTATTCAGTATGTGGGTCTTCCATTTCGGTAATGACATTTATATATGCGGTAAAGCGGTCATCATCTTTCTGTTTACGGATGTTTTTAAACACACGGTCCTGGTAAAACTTCTTTACGTCTTCGCGTGCTGTTGCCTCCAACTCCTGGCCTGTTTTTATTCTTGTTGTGTCTTTATTTTCTTTATTCTCTTTCCTTTTGTCCTGGTCATTTTTCAGGTCAATATATTTTGCCAGCACCCTATATTTCAGGTATATGCGCCACCGTTCAGCAAGCGCATTATTGTCGGTTGCATATTGTTCTTTGGCAGCATCGAGTTGCAGTGATTCATTAGAAGTAAATGTGAATGGCTTAGCGAGTATCTCCTGGTAATATTTTTCTGCACTGGTGGTCCGCCTGATATAGATAGCATCAACTGTATCAAAAAATTCTGTTGAATTATTTTTGATCTCATCGTCAATCAAAAACTTATAGGGCGCCAGCTTATTTATATCCTGTTGTGTAAAGAACAGTTTACTATAATCCAGTTCATTGACAAACTTGTTATACACATGTACAGAGAACGAGTCATCTATAGTTCTGGGAGAAAAATGCCCGCCTTGTATTGTTTTCATTACCGTTTCTATAATGATCTTTCTTTTTGCCTGGGATGACCGTTCAAATTTCCCGCTGTATTTAAATGATAAAAAGGCGGCTAGACCACCTATTATCAACAATGGTATCAATATTTTATTCTTCATGAATTTCAACATAATAGTATTACTTAATAAAGTATAGACAAAAGTACTTCAAATGCTGTTAATAAAAAGACAATCAAATACTATGCTAAGGTTAAGATCAAGATGATTTTTTTTACAGTATCAAAAGTTAAAATTATCGCATGATACCCCTGAGGATCGTTTTTATATCTTTAGGTTCACAGTGCCATACCGGATAATATGTTGCAAACGTATGGCCAATGCATGCAGTTGGGTCTTGCTGTGGGCATTGCGTTCTATATAAAATATGGTGTCAGAAACAGCAGAAACCATTTGCGCAAATCCTTCAAAAGGAACATTTGTGTCCGAAAGCTTCTGTATGAACTGCGCCTCTTGTTCAGGTAACGAAGTACTTGTTCCGGGGCTATACCTTATCCTTATGGCCTGTTCCAGCAATTGAATGATATAGTTAAGGAAATTCTTTTGTTGTTCCCGTCCTGCTTTAGACCATTCTTCCGCAAATTTTGCTATCCCCAGGCCGTTATTGGTAAACAATGCGTTAAATAATTGCCTTACCTCAGGGAAGAGGTCATTATCCGTATTGCGTACCAGTTTCAGCGCCTCGGAATAACTACCCATAGCTATATGGGCCACCTGTGCAGCCTTTTTGGGGTCTGTAAGTGAGCGGGTTACCAATGCTTCAGCAATATCACCTGCACTTAACGGGGCCAGTTTTACTTCCTGTGTGCGTGATCTTATGGTGGGCAGTATGTCTTCCGTATTTTCGGCTATGAGTATCAATAGTGTATCCTGTGGTGGTTCTTCTATCAATTTCAGCAATATATTCCCTTCCTTGCCGAGGTATTCAGGCCGCCACATCAGCAACACTTTCATACCGCCTTCGTAAGACTTGAGATTCAATACATCTATTATCTCCCGACATTCTTCTGCGGTGATGTTGCCCTGCCTGTTTTCTGCATTGATATGCTGCAGCCAGTCGTAGGTAGTGCCATAAGGCGACTGTTGTATAAACTCCCGGAATTCCTGCATATAATGCCGGCTCATAGCCTTCCCCGACTTGGGGGGGATAGAAGGAAAACTTATATGCAAGTCGGCATGTTCCAGTTTTGCAGCCTTGCTGCAGCCTGCACATTTGCCACAGGAATCATAGTCTCCTTTATTTTCACAAAAAATATACTGCGCAAGTGCCAGTCCCATAGGCAAACCTCCTGTGCCTTCACTGCCGGTCAGCAGCAAAGCGTGTGGGAGCACATTATTGCGCCACATTTTCAATAAACCTTCCTTAGCCAGTTGCTGACCTACTATATTGCTGAATAACATTCTATAAATTCAAAAGCCAAAACTCAAAAATCCAATCTCCAATTCCCAATATCTCCAACCCCCGAATGTACACAAAAAGAAATCATTAAAAATACCCGAGATACTGCATGGAATGAGTAGTATATTCTATACATATTTCATCTCCTGTGTTCATGCGCTCATAGTCATTATGCGATACTTCAATGCTTAATTTTGCAATCGAGTCAATATAAAAATAGTAAGTATTGTTTGTAGCAACATGCAGTTTGCGGGTGATGTGGCTTATCTCTATCGTCTTTGTTTTGTCTTGAATATCGAGTTGCACTTTTCGCAGGTTCAGACGGTAAGGTATATAAGTAGAAATAGTGGAAATAGAGAGTAATACGCCGGCGGTAGAGAAAAACTTAATAGCAGAAAAGGCGTTGGGAGCGCCATCATAAGCACGGTACCATGCCCCGGCAAACGGGATGATAAAACTTAGGAGCATTAATAGCTGGTAAACTCTGTAATATTGATTACGTTCTCTTGATTCCTTCCTTTCCAGGAACTTCAATTCTCCTTCATCTAATGGTTCAGTATATCGTTGCAGTTCAAAAGGCACTTCCCATGATTTTTCAATTCAAAGTTACGTATTCTCTCATTCATGACATTTTATAAACACCAGTGTATTTTTGTGTTATAT
>JBIOGX010000036.1:0-12522 GCA_044448445.1 Chitinophagales bacterium | reverse complement strand
CACTAAGGTAGTCTTTAAAATACAAATATTATAACGGTTATTTTTTCTTTGCTGTCAGTCCTTTATAAGTAACCCTTGCATTGTGGGCATTATTAAGTGCTATTGGATCCTTCGGCACGGCTCAGGATAACAATTCTATTTGGCAATGCCTGCCATGATTATGTTGGATAAGGGCAGGCAGTAAAGTGTTCTTCATTTCCTGTATGATAACAATACACTACGCGTGAAACAAACCGTTAAAACGGTTACCATTCTTTTTTTGTCTTTTGCACCCACAGTTAAAACTGTGGGCTATATGTAATTCACTAATCAGTATAAAACTGCTAAATTGCGGTGGAAATGAAAGTGGCATTTGTACAAGACTGGTTTAATGCCAACGGGGGCGCTGAAAAGGTTGCCGGCGGGATACTGGATATTTATGATAAGGAGGATATTACCATTTATGCATTATTCAATCATTTCTCACCTGCCGCCAGGAAAGAAATATTGCATGACCGGAAAGTGAAAGTTTCTGTGCTGCAATATGTACCATTTATTTCAAAGATATACCGTTACTTTCTGCCGGTAATGCCGTGGCTGATGAAGCGGTTTAATCTGCGCGGGTATGACCTGATCATTTCCACCTCTCATGCTGTGGCCAAGGGTTTTCGCAGTGATCCGCAAATATTGAATATATGCTATTGCCATACCCCTCTGCGCCCGATATGGGATATGTATGACGACTATGCAGCCAGCCATGCGTTGGGCAGGTCGTTTGTATATAGGTGGTTTGTGAACCGGCTGCGGAAGTGGGATGTGGAATCGTCAAAGCATGTTCATTATTTTATTGCTAACTCCATACATATACAGCAAAGGATAAAAAGCAGTTATGGAAGGGACTCAACGGTGATATATCCTCCTGTAAGGATTGATAAATTTGCCCTGAATGAGGCGCCACGAAAAGATTATTACTTATGCCCCGGCAGATTTGTACCCTATAAGAAGATAGATATGGTGATCAGGGCTTTTCAGCAAATGCCGGATAAAAAATTAGTGCTGATAGGGGAAGGATGGGGCACGAAGCAATTTAACACGATGCTCAGGGATCATCCCAACATAGTATGGCTGGGGTATCAGAAGGACGAAGATTTGATCAGGTATATACAGGAGGCAAAGGCCTGTATTTTTGCCGCCAAAGAAGATTTTGGCATTATGTGCGTAGAAGCCCAGGCGTGTGGCACACCTGTACTTGCATTAGATTATGGCGGCTACAAGGAAACAGTAATAAACGGAGCAACAGGGTATTTATTTGCTGAACAAACGGAGCAAAATATTATTGATGCAGTAAATAAATTTGAACAACAGCCATTGAATGACCATAAGGCGATCAGGCAAAACGCGCTGCGTTTTTCAGATGAAAGGTTTAGGAAAGAAATAAGTTATTTTGTGGAAAATAGTCGTAAGTCGTAAGTCGTGAGTTGTAAATCGTGAGTTGTGAAAGGGTAATTGGCATTTTAAGTATTTGAAACAGAAATTAATACCAATTGGACATTGAAATACGGCATAAATATTTCACGCAAAGGCGCGGTATGTATTTCTCATGCTATTTTTTTAAGGCGCAAATACTAAAAGTTAATGCTGATTTTAAATGTCTAAACGATATAATATTTACGATAAAAATACAATGAATAAACTGTCCATCATAGATAAATATGCTGCAAGGCTGCTGATGGTATCCTTTTTTCTGCCTATGAAATTGCAGGTATGGGCTGTTATGGCAGTAAGTGTATATTTTGTATCGCGTACTTTTACAGAGAAAGAACGAATACCGCGAAGTAATTTTGTGTGGGCGCTCATTTTAGGCAGCGGCTACCTGCTTTATTTATTTTCTATACCTATGACTCCTGTTGCATACAGGGCAGTATTGCTCACACTTTGTGAACATAAGGTCTCTTTCCTGCTAATGCCCTTTGTTTTTGCCATTATTACTCCCCGTTTCGGGGAGCTGATCAGGCGTGAACTGACCTGGTTTGTTTATGTGTGCTTTATAGTGTGTGTAGCCGGTAATGCCGCTTTTCTTTATGCGCATTATTTTATAAATGGCGACTACCATAGTCTATCCCATGTTGTGTACCGAACGAATTTTTATCATTATACCGGCCTTCACCCCACTTATATGGCGATGTACTTATCTTTCTCCATTTGTATATTGTTACTTTCCGGAGAATTTAACAGCCGGACGGAGAAAATTGTAAAGTATGCGCTCCTCTATTCCATGTTTATTTTTTCCTTAGCCCTGCTGGCCAAGTCGCCATTGATAGCGCTAATTATTATCTTCATTCATTACTCTTATGTGCACCGGAAAACTTTGTATAAGTATAAAATACTTTTTGCCGGCTTGCCGGCGGCAGTAGCTGCCGCATGGTTTTTTATTCCCTTTGTAAGCCAGCGGATAAATGAAGCGCTGCAGTTTTTCGGTTACGGCAAGAGTGGTAATGTAGCGGACAATTCAGTTTACGCAAGAAAACTGATATGGAGCATAGATACAGGCCTTTTGAAAGATTATTGGTTAACGGGTATAGGCCCCGGCCGGCTAATTCATGCGTTGCATGAACGATACTTTTTTTATTCATTATGCAGTGACTTCCCGGTAGCCTATTATGATCCGCATAATGAATATTTTTACGAGTGGTTGTCTTTCGGTATATTGGGAATAGTAGTGTTCCTGGGGATATTCCTGGTATATCTTATTAAAGCGATACGGGTAAAGGATCATTTAAATCTCTACTTGCTGATCATTCTCTACATCACTTTTTTTACAGAAACTGTTTTATCGTTGCAACGCGGAATATTGTTTTACGCAGTATTTACGGCGATGATGTTTTACCCCAAACCCCTAAAGGGGCTTCGCTTGTGAATATACATGCAACTGAGGGAGAAGAGATCATCATTTATATTCCTGAATGAGAGAAATTAAAATTGCCAGAATAGTATTTCTTAGCTTAAGATTATTATAGTGAAGCTAAATAGTAGGTTCCCCTTTAGGGGTCAGGGGATTTATCGTTTCTCTAACTTTATCACCTGCTGCTGCGTGGGGGAAATAACTCTGAGGATATAAATGCCTGAAGGCAGCGCAGGCGTGGGTATATTGATAGGCGTGTTGTATCCTTTATATAAATAAATGTTGAAGGAAAAAACTATTTTGCCGGTCATGTCCATTAAGGTGAAACCGACATACTGGCCGGCATTGGGTGAAACACAAAGTTTGAGGTCGCTGCCAAAAGGGTTAGGTGTAGGGATTACCCAATTAGAGGCAGAGAAGGGTGGCGGGGTATCAGTGACATCAAGCGCCAATTGCGCACACTCGAAATCAGGAATGCCATAGCCAAGTTGCTGTCCCGGAGAGTTGTAAGAACTTGCACATTTTATTATAGCCTGGCGCAACTGGTAAGGAGTGGCATTGGGATTGGCCTGCCAAAGACAGGCTGCCCATCCTGCTACCTGGGGCGTGGATAAGGAAGTACCATCCAGTGATGAATACCCCCCGGGAGCATTAAAGATAGCGGCGGATAATCCCATACCGCATACATCGGGTTTTACCTGCCCGGCAGCATTGGGGCCATAACCACTAAAATTGGCCACTATACCTGACTGGCTAACGGCGCCAATTGTCAGCGCACTATCTGCATCGCCTGGCGTCATAATATGGTTGCCCCAACCCCCGATACCTGTTCCATCATTGCCTGCAGATGCAACAAATAACATTCCTTTTTTAGTGGCCATGTTTGCGGCTTTTGCTGCAACGGTAGTTTTGCCGTCAAGGTCAGGGTAAAAACTTTGGCCGGAACCGGGGGGATAGTCAAATAAGTCGTACCCCAATGATTCGGTAATAATATCAGCGCCAATGCTATCGGCACGTTCTGCGCCACACAACATATTATCCAATTCAAGCGGCTGGTCGTTGGGAATTAAATCGTATTCAGTAATGTAAAGGGCATACATAGCAAGGGGAGCGCTGCCAACATAAGTGCCCGGCACATAACCCGCCATAGTGGATAATACTTCAAAACCGTGGTTATCCTGGTAGAATACATTAGTATTATCGAAAGTAAAATCGAAAGTATCAACGACTCTCCCTGATTGCCATAAACTGTCAAAGCCGGGATGAGTGTCGGCCCCAATAAATCCTGCATCGAGCACTGCTATCAATTTGCCCTGGCCTTTGTAGCCGTTATCATGCAGGTAATTGCCATTGACCAATTGGGTCTGTGTCCAGGTATTGCCATAGTAAGCGGAGCCGGAACTTGTTGTACGTTGGGCTGTGTTTTTATTTCCACCTCCGGTAGTATTCATACTGCGGTGCAGGTTTGTAGTATAATATCCAACGAGCGTAATATTACTGATGTAAGGTTTGCCGGCAAGGTGAAGTATCTGTGAAGAGTCCGATAACAGGATCATGCACATATTGAGCCAGCGGGATGTTTCATGTAGTTTACCACCTGTTAGTGATAATACGCTATCCACATAGGCGGGGTTGACAGGAAGGTCAGTACTATCAATAGAAATGCCTTGTGTAGCGCGACGGGATAGCGCTCTGGGGGATAAATAAGCAAGCGGGCTGCTGAGGCTGTAAGGAGTATTATTTTTATCTGTGAAAGTTACCTGGAAAGCATATTGTGAAGCATTAGCCGAATAACCAAGCAATGATCCGATAATGATCAGACATCCCCATATAGCTTTCCCCCCGCGCATAAAACTAATTGTGTTCTATAGCCTGCATGATCACTGTATAACCATTCTTAACATTCCTAAAATGTATGGTATCGACATTATGTGTCCAGTGCGTCCACTCCTTATAGATCATACCTATATTGTAGGCGTAAACTTCTTTTGCATAAGTACGGTATGCCGTCACCTGTGAGTCAACATACATATAATTGCTGGATTCATCATCTTCATTGACAGTAACGGTATTATCGAAATTAACTATGCCGTTAAAATAGGGTAAACGGTAATTATTGTATGTGTAATTCCAGTTTTTAAAGTAAGCCTTTTCCGGAACTCCCACTTCAACATATTGGTTACCGGGCCAACTGAATCCATTGGTAATGGGGAACATCAATTTTACATATTGGTTCCCGTCCTGGGTGTAAAGCAGGTTTGTGGTAGTAGGTTGGATTATGATAACACTATTAGGCTGCCAATCCGCCCCGTCGTAAGGACGGGTATATACATTCATTATATAATTGAGTTTCTTTTTAATGGTAACAGTATCCGTTATGGCGTATTTCATTTGGGATTTTATCTCGTAGCGGGCTACTGTATCAATATAATATATTGAATCGACAGCATAAGTTACATACTTACCAAACTGTAACGGGAAATAGTTCCGCGTAAGATCAGTATTGCTGTTAGTACTTTTTTTGCAAGAAAACAGGGCGACGAAATATATGGCCACCAACAATAAAAGCGGTAAAATCTTTTTAGTCATAATATTCCGACTGCATAATTTCACGTAAATATAAATAAAGAAACGAAAATAGCTAAAATTAGGAACGATAACAAAATAAAATCCACCATTTGAATGTTCTTTTCCATCCTGCCTACTGGCAGGCAGGTTCTGCTTCGTTGCAAAAGTCCTTAAATAGCTTGCTATTCGCGGATTTTGCGCCTCGCATAAAAGAAAAATAACTATTAAACCCTGCCTACCGGCCTTTGGCAGGTTAGTGTATTTTATTTTGTCAACGTTCCTTACTTACAAAAAGAGGATAATATTACTGCATTTTACAGAATAACCCGGATAGATTTTAATCTTTTTGGATTATGCCTCCGGCGATAACATCGTTGCCTTCATAAAATACGGCAGATTGCCCCGGAGCTATGCTGCTTACCGGATGTTGGAATTTGACATGAACCCCGCCGGAAACAGGGGTAAGCACGCTTTCCATACCAGGGTCCCGGTACCTGATCTTAGTAACGGCTTCCATATTTTTTGGTATGTTATCGTATTTTACCATATTAAGCCCGCGCACGGTCATTTCATCATGCTGTAATTCATGCGCTTCGCCTAATACCACCGTATTGATCTCCGGGAGGATGTTGGTTACAAACATAGGCTTTCCGAAAGCAACTTCGAGACCCTTGCGCTGGCCTATTGTGTAGAAAGGATAGCCATTATGCGTACCTACAACCTTGCCATCGGCCAATACAAAATTTCCAGCCTTCACCCTTTCTTCCAGGCCTGCCACATTCCTTTTCAGAAAACCACGGTAATCGTTGTCCGGTACAAAGCATATCTCATAGCTTTCCGCTTTTTTTGCCAGTTCCTTATAACCCATATCATAAGCCATTTGCCGTACTTCCGTTTTCAGCAGGTCGCCAAGAGGATAGATGCTGCGGGCAAGACATTCCTGCCCAAGACCCCAGAGCACATAGCTCTGGTCTTTGGTGAGGTCTTTTGCTTTGGAAAGCATATACCGGCTGTTCTCCTCCCGAACCTTTACATAGTGGCCCGTGGCAATAAAATCACAATTCATGGAGTTGGCGCGCTTTAATAGGGCAGCCCATTTGATATGGGTATTGCATAAAACGCATGGGTTTGGGGTTCTCCCGGCAATATATTCTTCAACAAAATTATTGATCACGTGATCACCGAATTCCTCCCTGATATCCAGAACATAGTGCGGGAACCCATGTTCCACTGCCGCCATACGGGCATCGTTAAAAGAATCGAGGTTGCAGCAGCCAGTTTCTTTCTTTCCACCCCCGGATGAGGAATAATCCCATGTCTTCATGGTAATGCCTACCACCTCATAGCCCTGGTCGTGGAGCATGAGAGCGCTCACGGTACTATCTATACCGCCGCTCATAGCCACCAAAACCTTACCTTTCCTGCTCATAATAAAGGGTGCAAAGATACGATAAGTAAAAATCCAAAAATCAAAACCCAAGTGTTATACATAAAGCGTATTGGATACTATTTATTGTGTTTTTAACGATAAATTTGATGTTTTAATAAAACAGATGAAGCAGGCCATTACTTTTCCTTCGGGCACAGTTGATTACTTATTCAGGATATCTTTTGAAGAATTATGGAATACTTATGATCAGCTACATGGCGCTGTTATCATTACTAATGAGCATATCGCAAAATTATACGCCCACCTGTTTAAAGGACATAAAACCATTGTATTATCTGCTATGGAAAGCAGCAAAGACCTGCATACCATAGGAGGCATGGCGAGGCAACTACTGGAGATGGAGGCCACACGCAAGACCATGTTAATAGGAGTAGGGGGCGGAGTGATCACAGATATTACCGGATTCCTGGCTTCGGTATATATGCGAGGGGTGCCCTTTGGTTTTGTGCCAACCACTTTATTAGGAATGGTGGATGCCGCAGTTGGGGGGAAAAACGGGGTGAATGTGGGTATGAATAAAAATATCTTAGGCACTATTACCCAGCCGAAGTTTATATTGTACGATACGCGGTTTCTGGATACTTTGCCAGATGATGAATGGAGCAATGGATTTGCAGAGATCATTAAGTGCGCCTGTGTTTTTGACGCAGACCTGTATAATGAGCTGAGTAAAAACAGTATCTCTTATTATAAAGACAAGAATGATGAAGTTCTTGATGCACTTATAGCAAGGTGCGTGAATCTGAAGAATAAAACAGTGATAGAAGATGAAAAAGAAACAGGCGCAAGAAAACTGCTCAACTTCGGACATACCACTGCACATGCCATAGAAAATCTTTATGAAATATCACACGGCATGGCAGTAGGAATAGGCATACTCATAGCAAGCATGATCTCCACACAGGTAACAGGCCTTGATAAAGGAGTAACAGAAGAGCTAAAAAAACTATTGACAAAATATCATTTACCGGTGCGTATAAACATTGATACAAAAAAAGTAATGGAAATATTAAGAATGGATAAGAAAAGGACAGGAGATACTATTGATTATATATTACTTGAAAAAATTGGGAAAGGGGTTGTGTGCCCACTACCTTTTGCTGTAATTGAACAAACCTTGGTTTCCTATGCGAGCGACAATTGAGCCCGGAAATATTAGCGGTACAATTGTAGCGCCGCCATCTAAAAGCATGGCACAACGTGCTTACGCGGCAGCCTTATTGCACCATGGCAAGTCCATAATAAATAATGCAGGTAATTCTGATGATGAAAAAGCCGCTTTGCGGGTGATACAGCAACTGGGGGCAACAGTTGCCGGCGCTACAGTTGTGGGACACCCTGAAGGTGCCCCACAACTTGCCATAAACTGCGGTGAAAGCGGATTGTGCGCACGATTGTTCACACCCATAGCTGCATTGAGTGATAAAGCCATAAAAATAGAGGGACAGGGAAGTTTGCTGCATCGGCCGATGGAGGGTATCCGGGAAATATTGCCTGCATTAAATGTGGAACTAAAGGATTTTAATGGTTATGTGCCATTTACAGTACAAGGGCCAATGAGGGCAACTGATATTATATTGGATGCGTCAGCCGGATCACAATTTTTAAGCGGACTGTTATTTGCTTTGAGCAGTTGTGCAAAAGCGCCGGTAACTGTTACTGTAAAAGGCCTGAAAAGCAAACCATATATTGATATGACCCTCGATATGCTGGCGCGTTTTGGTAAATTTATTTCGCATGTTGATTATAAAGAGTTTTATATTGATCCTGCCAGGTTTGTGCATAAAGACAATATAGAGATAAATGTAGAATCAGATTGGAGCAGTGCAGCTTATTTTCTTGTAGCAGGGGCTATAGCGGGAGATATCACTATTCGAAATTTAAATGTCAATTCGGCACAGGCAGATAAAGCTATATTGACTGTGCTACAAAATGCAGGCGCGGCAGTTACTATTGATGGCAACAGCATATCTGTAAAAAGAGGCCTGTTGAAAGCCTTTGAGTTTGATGCTACTGATTGTCCTGATCTTTTTCCAGTATTGGCCATACTGGCCGCCTGCAGCGAAGGTGAAAGTTATATTGCAGGAGTGCATCGCCTGTTTCATAAAGAAAGTAACCGCGCGGAAAGCATTACGGAAATGTTGCAGAACTTTGATGTTCCGTTCTCTATGGAAGATGATTCGTTTTGCATTACGGGAGTAAAAAAATTACAAGGCACTGTTATTGATGTTTACGGTGATCATAGGATAGTGATGGCGGCGGCTGTAGCGGCTTTGCGAGCAGGCTCTCGTGTTGATATTGCAGGGGCTGAAGCGATAAATAAATCGTACCCCGCATTTTTTGAAGATTTAATTTTGTGTGGGGGAAAGTGTATTTTAGTTTAAAAATTAATTCTCATGCCACATTCTTACAATAAGATCTGGATACACGCTATATACGCAACAAAGGAGCGCGAACCCTTGATTAGGATTGAAATTGAACAGATTATTTATGGGCATATGAAAGAGCAATTGGTTGAGATTAGTTGCCCGGTCAGAATCATTAATGGTATGCCGGAACATGTACATTTATTGTTTTTATTGAATCCACAAAAAGCTCTTACAGATATTTTAAAACAGGTAAAAGGAAATACTTCCCATTGGATAAATGAACAGGGCCTCATTAAAGAAAAATTTGCATGGCAAGGTGGTTATGCGGCATATTCTGTAAGCGAATCACAATTAGAGAAGGTTTACAATTACATTTTAAATCAAAAACAACATCATAAAAAGAAAACGTTCACAGAGGAGTATGAAGAATTTATCAGGTTGCATGGATTTAATCCAGAACCGTAGCGATAGGTAAACGGTTAAAACCATTTTTTGTAACGTGCCACATGTGAACCCACGGTTGAAACCGTGGGCTATGGGAAAACGAAAACGATAATAATTTTGCGAATTAATTTCGTTTTAAAATAATACCAAATAAACATTAAAAATACACTTCGCGTGAAACAAACCGTTAAAACGGTTACTATTGTTTTTTGTCTTTGGTACCCACAGTTAAAACTGTGGGCTATGTGTAATTTGTGTTTAATTGGTATTATTACCATTATAACGGTTAATAACAACATAATAATTTAACCATAGCCCACGGTTTCAACCGTGGGTATAATAGGAATATGAAGGATAACCGTTTTAACGGTTTAAATTACATAACACTGGAAAAATTAAAGCATGAACACATTTGGCAATCTATTCCGGGTAAGTATTTTTGGAGAATCGCACGGCAAGTGGGTGGGCATTACTATAGACGGATGCCCGGCAGGTATCAGCTTGCAGGAAGATGACCTGTTGCCCGACCTGGAAAGACGTAAGGCAGGAGCGATAGGAACGACACCACGTAAAGAAGATGATATGCCTGTTTTTGTAAGTGGTGTATTCAATAATAAGACTACCGGCGCGCCGCTAACCATTGTTTTTGAAAATAAGAATACCCGTTCAGCGGATTATGATGAAATAAAAAACACGCCACGTCCCGGCCATGCTGACTTTGTGCTGAATAAAAAATTCAATGGGTTTAATGATCACCGGGGGGGCGGACATTCATCCGGGAGGCTGACGGTGGCTTTAGTGGCTGCGGGAGTTGTTGCCAAAAAGATACTTGCAGGTATTGATATACATGCCGAATTGGCCGAGGCCGGCGGTAATACAGATATTGAAGCGGCTATTCAGAAAGCGATAAGTGAAAATGACAGTATAGGCGGTATTGTGGCTTGCAAGGTAAAAGGATTACCGGTGGGCGTGGGCGAACCATTCTTTAATTCATTGGAATCCGTTATCAGCCACGCAGTTTTTTCCATACCTGCTATTAAGGGTATTGAGTTTGGCGCAGGGTTTGCGGCTGTAAAGATGAAAGGGAGCGGGCACAACGACGCTATGCTCAATGAGCAAGGCGCTACAAAAACAAACCATGCAGGGGGAATAAATGGAGGGATAAGCAATGGCAATGAACTATTTTTCAGAGTGGCAGTAAAACCAACCAGCAGCACACCACAGGAACAGAACACATGGAACCGTGTAACGAATTCTGTTGAACCATTTACTGTAAAAGGCAGGCATGACCTGTGTATAGCATTAAGAGTACCCGTAGTAGTGGAAGCTGTAACTGCTATAGCGCTCGCAGATATGTTGATGTATCATAGTTAGGAAATAATAAATGGGTTATCATTTGCTTATCATTTTGCTTACTATAATATTGTTGGGGTTAAACTTCTTCGTTAATTTGCAGTCTATTGTTTCTACTAACAAGATTTCTTAAAAACAAAAATGAAAAAATGAAAAATCTGTTTTTACTTTTAATTGCTGCCGGTTTAAGTATCGGTTCCTTTGCGCAAAGCACAACACAAAGACACTTTTGCAGAACCTACTCAACGAAGGCAACTACCGCTGCTATTGCAAAGAATTCATTATACAGAACAAGTGCAATAGGCTCTGTGGATACCTTGACACATTTTGTAACTGGGGATTCACTGTTTTTATATTTAGCAGGCCAGAATGACAGTGGGTTTATAGCAGGTATGGATGAGTATGAAGATATGGGATATGCAGAACGTTATGATTTTAACGGTAACGATAGCACATTACAGGTGCTGGGTGTAATAACTCTATTTGGCGGCGTAGTTAACCCGGCAAGTACAAAAACCGTGAATTTCAAAGTATGGACGGTAAGCGCTCCACAACTCATAGCGCCCAATGTCTATAACAGTGGGGTACCTAATACTGTACTTACTACGGAATCTGTATCTTTTTTACAACTTGGTATAGGTGGAACAACGGCTCCGGACACTCAAAAAATACATATGTTCACCACTCCTACTGCATACCTTTCCGACACATTCTTTGTTGGATTTGACATAAACTATACATGGGCAGGCGCAGCAGGCGATACCATAGGTTTGTTTACTACCAAAGATGGTGATCGCACTAGCCCAATTTACACTCTTTCAGGTGCAGATACCATTGTAAATAATGTAAATGTTTCAGAATATTCAGATAATACATGGCATGATAATGCAACGGATAATTTCGTTGTTGCCAACAATTACATCATGTTCCCGATAGTAAAAGTAGGGGCTGGAATATTAAGTGTTAATGGTATCAGAAACAAAAACTTTATTTTTTTCGGAAACTATCCTGACCCTGCTGTTAATATCATGAACATTAAATTCTCTTTGGCAAATACCACAGATGTAACTATTGAGATCATGGATATGAATGGTCGTGTAATCAATACAATCAGGCAAACTAATTTATCAGCAGGTGAACATATCATTACTTTAGAAACAGCTAATTTGGCAGCAGGTGATTATTTGTACCTGATCCGCACAACAGATGGTGGTGGTATAGCGAGCAAAATGACCATTGTAAAATAAAATAAGGTAAGAACAAGCTTTTTGTGATCCCCTGTTGTTTTCAACCGGGGATCTTTATTTGAAACCCCATCCCTAATGAGGAGGGTTTTGTGGAATCTGAATATTTAATAGGTATTAACGCAGTTTTATGAATAAAACCTGCCGGTAGTAGAGCAGGAAGCGTAATTTTAAAGCCAAATTTAAAAACGGGGATGAAGAAAATATTTATAT
>JBIOGX010000035.1:0-12869 GCA_044448445.1 Chitinophagales bacterium | reverse complement strand
GGTATATATACCGCTATGATCAGTTGGTATTATTATCATAGCCTGTTTTGGCTCATCATTAACTGGATATTCTGGCCTATCAGCCTGGTATATTTCATATTGTCGGGCCATTTAGCACACGGGCAATGGCTGAATATACCAAAGCATTTCTTTGATTAAATTATTGCAGATTTAAAGTTATCGTTTGGAAAATTTAAAGGTATCCTTTAGATTTTTTAAAGGTCACCTTTAAATTTGCAAGACTAAACCATTGCTCTATAATTACTGATCAGCATTCATTATTACTTTTTCCCCGTAAACTTAACCCCCAGCCCGTTCCCACCACTAAGCTGTATTACGCCATTCTCATATTTTAACCCTGTTCCTATGTCCTCTTTCAGTAATAACGGGCCGTCTGCGTCCACCTCATCAAGTAGTGGAAGCAGGTTAGCCACTGCTGCTGAACCAATGGTACTTTCATTCATGGAACCCATCATTACCTTCAGTCCCAGCGCGCGGGCTTCTTTTATCATCCTTAGGGCAGGAGTAATGCCACCGCATTTGGTCAGTTTTATGTTTATGCCGTGAAATCCTTTTGCGCATTTTTTTACTTCATCTTCCGTGCGACAGCTTTCATCGGCAAATAACGGCAATGGAGAAAGCGTTTTTAACTCCTTCATAGCCTCAGGTTCTTCTTTGGGAAGCGGTTGCTCTACAAGGTTTACGCCCAGTTGCAGCAATTCAGGCAGTAATGTTTTGGCCTCATCAAAAGACCAGCCTTCATTAGCGTCTATGCGGAAAGGAGCCTTTGTATGTGCTCTTAGTGCTCGGAGTATATCTATATCATCCGCCCGGCCCAGCTTTATTTTGTAAACCGGCCATGGGTGTGCTTCCAGCTTGGCTACCATATTCTCTATGGAGTCCATACCTATTGTGTAATCAGTTATCGGGGTATTTTCCCATTTTATGCCTAAGAGTTGATATAGTGGCATCCTGCGCATTTGTGCAAACAGGTCCCAGCTTGCTATATCTAATGCTGCAGTGAGGAAATGTTGCCCGGGGATCAGGTGATGCAGAAAGTGCCAGAATCGCTGCGGATCGGTAAGCGCATACCGTTCTATCATAGCCCGCTTGCTTTCAAGGCTTTCTATCATTTCCGGCACTGTGATGTTATAGTACGTAATGGCAGGCGCTTCGCCATACCCGGTAATGCCACCCAGCCCAAGAGATGTAATCAAAGTAGGCTGATATGTTTTAGTACCCTTAAATATGGTAAATGGATATTCAAATGCCAGTTCGTAGGAATAATATTTTAATTGCAACATTCGATAAAATTGCGATTATTTTTGTTCTCGGAAAACTCCTGCCATGCCAAAAGTCCCTTTTTGGGTTTTTATTTTAATCGCTGTATTGTATTTCACCGCTACCAGGGTGGATATAATGGATATAGACGCATCGCAATATGCGGAAATAAGCCGCGAAATGATGAAAAGCGGCGATTACCTGCATATTTATGACCGGGGCATGGATTACCTCGATAAACCACCCTTCCTGTTTTGGGCAAGCGCTGCAAGCATGAAGGTGTTTGGCGTCAATAACTTCGGGTATAAGTTCCCCTCCATATTATTTGCATTATTGGCCCTGTTCGCTACCTATAAACTGGCGAAATTGCTGTATGGGGAGGTGACGGGGCGAATGGCTGCATTGGTGCTGGCTACCTGTCAGGGTATGTTCCTGATGACGAATGACATACGCTGCGATACCATACTGATGGGCTGGGTGATCACAGCTATATGGCTCATACAGGAGTGGATAGGGAACAGAAAGCTCCTTTACCTGCTTGCCGGCAGCGCATGTATAGCATTCGGAATGATGACCAAGGGGCCCATAGCGCTTATGGTACCGGTATTTTGCTTCTCTGCTGACTGGGTGTTGAAACGGCAATGGCAGAATTTCTTAAAACCTGCCTGGTTGATCAGTCTGATTATCATTGCTGTATTGCTGATCCCTATGAGTATAGGCCTCTACCAGCAATTTGACCTTCATCCCGAAAAATTAATTGACGGCAGGTATGGGGTATCCGGCCTGCGTTTCTTTTACTGGTCTCAAAGCTTCGGGCGCATCACCGGCGAAAGCCCCTGGAAAAATGATGTTGACATCACCTTCCTGTTGCAGAATATGCTTTGGTCTTTCCTGCCATGGATATCCCTGCTCATTCCTGCATTGGTAATAAATATCATTGTGGCCGTTCGCCAAAAGTTTCGACTGCAAAATCAACAGGAGGGGCTTACCACCGGCGGGTTCCTGCTCACTTATTTAGCCCTTGGGTCATCCTCGTACCAACTGCCTCACTATATATTTGTTGCCTACCCATTGGCAGCTATTATTACTGCAAGATTACTGTATGAACTCGTTGAAGAAGGCAAATACAAACGTTTTTACAGTTTTATGAAGCCATTCCAGGCGGTTATTACTTCTTTGCTTTTATTGGTGGTAGTTGTCTTAATGGTCTATGTATTTCCGGCACCGGTTTTAGTCATTGCTGCATGGGTATTCTGCTTTATTATTTGGTTTTACCTGGCTTTCCGCAGATCATTAAAAGGAAAGCTACTCTGGTTGCCGGCAGCCGGCCTGATCATTGCAAATATCTTTCTCTCCAATTATATCTATCCAACTTTGCTTCAGTACCAGGTTGGCTCACAGGTAGGGAGATATATTAATGAGCAATCAATTCCTCCCGGAGCGGTAGCTATCTACAAAATGGACGACGCACTCAATTCGCTTCCTTTTTATGCACAGGATACTATATCCGGAATTGATACATTGACAAATACCAAGGGTAAAAAATATTTACTTACCATGGACAAAGGCCTGAACGAACTGAAACAGATGGGATTGGCCTATACTATCGAAAAGCAAGGGCCATTATTTAAAGTCAGCGAACTCACTCCTGAGTTCTTAAATCCTAAAACGAGGAATACTGTGGCGAAAAATTATTATTTGGTAAAACTCAAATAGTTAGGCACTTGAATTATGTCTATTTAAACTGCTTCAGATAATATTTTATCTCATTCTCCTCCAGTATCATCTCCCCCTTCTGGCATTTTATCACTTTGAATATACGCCGGTTCTTACCATCACAATCCAACGACTGGTCAACCCCCAGGTTTTTTATATACCATGAAGGATCGTTGGTTGGGTCGCTGCCACTAAAAACAAATCCTTGCTTGCCATCGGTGGAAGGGCCTGTAATAAAGATGGACCTGACCGTAACGTCATTATCTATTGCGCCGGTGGCTTTTTCTTTTGTTTCGCGTTTATATACGGTCCAGTGGCCTATCATCTGCTCTATACTCACTACTGAATCATACTTTTCCGGTTTGTTTAACACAATAACCTTCCCGGTATCCGATGAATCAACCGCCATCACATACATGCCCATATTATCAGTGAGGACAAGTGTTGTGGGCCTTTTTACAGCTATTTTGTACTTAGCCGTACCAAAGTCGAGCAGGCTGTCCTCGTCTATCGTGTATCCGCCCCTATACTTAAAACCGTTTTTGTTATAGTATAAAAAGGAATCTTTTCGCAGGAAAGAAACAAACAAAGTGTCTGTAAAGGTTACTACAGATGAATCCGGTTTCATCCGCTTCACTTCTTTCCACCGGCTTACGGGCATCTTTATTTGCTTATTCTTTTTGCCGCAGAAAGCGGCTATAGGGAGCAATAACAGAATGACGATCAGTAATTTTCTCATGATTTAAACAAAAACAGTTTCCCTATTTCCTACAAATTTAATTAAATTGTAGCTTCATTAAATTATGCAAGGGGAACAATTACATATAACGCTTATACAGCCGGATATAGTATGGGAAGACAAAGCGGCAAACCTGCAGCAATATGAGCAAATGATAGCAGGAATTACAGGTGCAAAGCATATTGTAGCGCTTCCTGAAATGTTCAGTACGGGGTTTAGCATGGCCCCGGAACGGCTCGCAGAGCCTATGGACGGAAATACAGTGAAGTGGATGGCGGATATGGCTGTAAAATACCGGTGCATACTCACCGGCAGCCTTATTATAGAAGAAGAGGGCAAATACTATAACCGCATGCTTTGGGTGCAGCCTGACGGGAATATAGGGGTATATGATAAACGCCATTTATTTGCTTATGCAAATGAAGATAAACCCTATACGCCCGGCGAAACCCGCCTGATAGCACAGGTAAATGGCTGGCGCATAAACCTAATGGTATGCTATGACCTCCGTTTCCCGGTATGGGCCAGGAACCTGCCTGCCGGACAGGCAGGCCAGGGAGATGAATATGACGTACTGCTTTATGTAGCCAACTGGCCGGAACCCCGCAGCCTTGCCTGGAAAACTCTTTTGCAGGCAAGGGCCATAGAAAATATGTGCTACGTGGTTGGGGTCAACAGGGTGGGATTGGACGGCAAAAATAACAATTATACGGGAGACAGCAGTGTTTTCGGGCCACTGGGCGAAACAATCTGGCAACAATCTAATGAGATAGCCTGCCATACTGTGACGCTTGAGAAAGAAGTATTACAAAAGGTGCGTAGCAGTTTTCCGTTTTTAAATGATGCGGATAAATTTTTGCTGCTGTGATAAATAACTTTTGTTATTAACTTCCTTCCCTGTTTTCAGAAAAAATTATGTAGTTTGACATTTAAATCACTAAGGCTGAATGAAACGGGCTTTACGGAACTTTTACTTTTTTTTGCCGGTACAGTTGCTGCTGCTTCACTTCCGTAAGTACCAGTTATTGCAGTTTTTTTGGCTTATACTCCTGCTTACCCTTACCGGAAATTTTGCCTCACACTTTGGGGCGTCCTCTCTGTTTCTGGCGCCTGAATACCTGGGGCGGATCAGTTTTGCAAGTATGTTCCTGCTGGGTTGCGCTCTGTGTGTATTCATCATGACTTGGCATATCACTACATTTATTATTCACAGTAAGCGCATGCCCTTTATGGGGGCTACCCGGCACGCTTTTGTGGTATATTGCATAAATAATTCCATTATCCCGGTTGCCTTCCTTGTTTTTTATTCAGTCGTTACTATACACTTTCAATGGTATGACGAACATGCTCCTTTAAGCAACATTATTTGGTTGCAATTCGGCTTTTACTTCGGCTTGTCCACAATTGTACTTGCTTCCTTCGCCTATTTTTTCAGGGTTAGCCGTGATTATTTTAAAGCTTTATTGTCTAAGATCACTAACCCCGGGCGTATCCGTGATATCGTTCCTTATGACTCTCTTGACTATGAAATAGACATTATTCCCACGCACTCTTATATATCCGGGAAATTAACAATAGAAAAAAGCGAAGACCTGGAACCATATCATCCGCGGGTAATGAATACCATCCTCCGCAGGCATCACCGCAATGTCATTTTCGCTACACTGGTTACCTATATACTGTTGCTCATCATGGGTATATTTATGGACCGGCCCCTGTTAAGAGTGCCGGCCGGAGCAAGTTTTTTGCTGTTATTCTCTATCATTATGGGTGTTGTCGGCGCTTTCAAGTATTTTTTGAAAAGCTGGGAAACCTTAGGTTGGGTGATATTTCTTTTGTTGCTGGCAACGATGGTAAAGTATAAATTATTCGATTTGAGGAGTGTAGCGTATGGCCTGAAATATACGCTTCCCGCAAAACAGCAGCCCGTATATGATTACGAGCATCTCAGGGCGATATTTACTCCTCAGCGTTTTGCCGACAACAAAAAAATAGAAGAGGCCCGCCTTCAATTATGGAAAAGTAAAAACACTCCCGACTCAACTAATCCTCCCCTTGTTGTGATAACAGTAAGCGGTGGTGGTTCACGTTCCGCTTACTGGACCTTCCGCACACTGCAATACGCAGATAGTGTCACAAAAGGCCGGCTTTTCCGGAATACAGTATTGTTAACTGGCGCCTCAGGCGGCATGATAGGTGCAACCTATTGGCGTAATATACATGATGCATACCAGCAGGGGCTTTTAAAAGACCCCTACGCCCGCAGGTACCAGGAGAATATAGGTAAGGACCTGCTTAATTCTATTATTTTTTCCCTGGCGAGCGTGGACCTGGTATCGCCTTTTAATAAAATAAACATTGCCGGCTATTCTTATACCCGCGACAGGGGTTATGCTGTAGAGCAGGAAATGATAAGTAATACCGAAGGCCTTCTTGATAAAAATATCGGGTACTTTAAAAAACGTGAAGCAACCGGGCAAATCCCCTTGCTTATTATTAATGGCACTATTGTAAATGACGGCAGGAAGTTAATGATCTCTAACCAGCCGGTGGGGTATTTAACACAGCCTGAATATTCCCTCAATGAGCCAAATCCTCCTATAGACGCAGTGGATTTTGCTTCGTTTTTCACAGGGGCTGACCCTTATAACCTCCGCATTACCTCGGCCCTTCGTATGAATGCCACATTTCCATTCATACTGCCTGTAGTAAAACTGCCAAGCCTGCCGGTAATGAATATTATGGACGCCGGCCTGAGAGATAATTTTGGGGGAGAGGTAGCCAGCCGTTATCTGTATGTAATGCGCGACTGGCTGCTGAATAATACACGGGAAATCATATTTTTAGATATACGGGATACGCGTGAAAATGATGTAGGCACAAACGCTGATCAATCTTCTTCATTAGGGAAAATGCTGGTTGATCCCTTATTCGTAATACAAAATAAATGGGAGGTGTTCCAATCTTATTCTTTCGGCTTTCTTAAAGATTATACCCCATCCACGCTTAACGGAAAACTACGTTTTGTTACCCTGCAATATGTACCCAGAGAATCTAAAAAGGTTGCCGCACTTAATTTTCACCTGACACAAAAGGAAAAAGAAGACCTTTATCAATCTATTGACAACCCGGAAAACCAGGCAGCTATTGATACGCTTTTACAACTGCTTCGTTGATTATAGCTGTTTCTGCAGTTCCTCCCAGTTTGGTTTTGCGGGTATCCAATATTTGTTCAAAACACTTCCCGCCAGTCCCCGGTTACGAAAAAAATTAGCCTTTTCCTGCATAAGCGTATGTATTTGCACTAAGGAACTAAGCCTGGTAAGCTCTTCCCAGCTTTTATCTTTAAAATGGCTAAAAAAGGATGAAAGTACAAGCCCTGCTTCTTTCAGATTCCAGTAATGGAAGATATAAGGAGCAGCGGCCTTCACAGTATCCTTAAGCTGGAAAAAAACCGAGAAAGCAAACTGCTCAATGATGTGCTTGGGAAATTTCGGGTATTCATTATCTGTAAAAGCAAGCACCTCATCAAGCAGGCCGGTGTGTTTTGTATTAAATCCTAAAACCCCTGCATTCCACATTGCCATTGATTGTAAAGGTTTTTCGTTTAATTCTCTTTTTCCATCCTGCTGAAGGTATTTATTTAGTTTTCTCAGAACAGCATTGCCCTCTTCACTTATAATGCCTTCCATGATGTGCATATAAAGTTTCCCTTCGTTTATATCCTTCATCATTTTGTCTATGCTATGTGTAAAGACCACGTCTGTATCCAGGTACAGGATATTGCCCTTTTCATGGCTGGTAAAATCCTTAAGAATTTCTATTTTCACCCGGTGCACAAAATCTATCTTTCCGCTCCATTGTTTTATGGTGTTATTATCTATTGCCTTATACTTTAAGGGCAGGCTGCAATCTTTAAATGAACCGAACCACACGGGATTATCGGTATAGATCCATATTTCAGTATTGCTAAGTTTGCCCGGCCCATACAGGCGCGACAAAGACAAGAGTGCGTATGCACATTCATGAAATACCCGCTCATGCCCGTAACACTGAAAAACGATATAATCTTTTTGGCGATCCATTACCATATAAGTTAGAGGGAGATTATCTGTTCAGGATCCATATTTAAAAAACGTTCGGCTGCTATCATTTTATCATGCAGTATGGCATCCAGTGGCATAAAATCCGCCTCTTTTCGAAGTGCATGCCAAACACGCTCCAGCGCCGGAGATGACTTGTGCGGGCGGCGCAACTCCAGCGCCTGTGCGGCGGTGAGCAGTTCTATCGCCAGTACACGTTGAACATTCTGTATCACGCGGCGCAGTTTTGTAGCTGCGTTGGCGCCCATACTCACATGATCTTCCTGGCCATTGCTGCTTACTATACTGTCAACCGATGCAGGGGTGCAATATTGTTTGTTCTGGCTTACAATTGCTGCGGCGGTATATTGCGCTATCATAAAGCCGCTGTTCAGGCCGGCATTGAGCGCAAGAAACGGAGGGAGGCCCCGTTGCCCGCCTACTAATAAATAAGTCCGGCGCTCTGATATATTTGCCAGCTCCGCCATTGCAATAGCAAGGAAATCCGCATGTAATGCCAATGACTGACCATGAAAATTACCCCCGCTCATGATCGCGTCCTCGTCATGAAATACAATAGGATTATCGGTAACAGAGTTGATCTCTGTCTCTAATACATTTGCCACCGTATCCGCCACATCCTTTGTGGCGCCGTGCACTTGTGGCATACAACGGAACGAGTATGGGTCCTGTACCTGTGATTTATGCAGTTTTTGTATTTCGCTGCCCGCCAGCAGTTTCAATATCCGTTCAGCGGTTGCAATTTGCCCTTTATGCGGGCGTACTCGGTGTATCGGTGGCTTGAATGGTTCATCTTTTGCCATAAATGCATCTGCCGACATGGCGCCAATTACATCGGCCCATACCAATAGCCTTTTCGCTTCCACGAGCGACCATGTATTATACGCGCTCATGAACTGTGTGCCATTTAGCAAGGCAAGGCCTTCCTTGGCCGCTAATGTGATCGGGCGCAGGCCTTCCTGTTGCAGCGCCTCTGCCGCAGGCATTTTTATCCCTTTATAACGCACCCACCCCTGGCCGAACAATGGCAGGCAAAGGTGTGCCAGTGGGGCAAGGTCGCCGGATGCGCCCAACGAACCAAGTTCATAAACAACAGGGTTAATTCCCAGGTTGTAAAAATCAATAAGGCGCTGCACGATCTCTGGTCTTACCCCACTGTATCCAAGGCTAAGCCCATGCACTTTTAATAAAAGCATCAGCCGTACTATCTCCTCCGGCGCTTCATCGCCCATTCCGCATGCATGAGAACGTACAAGGTTCTCCTGTAGTTGCTCCAGTTCATTATCATTTATGCGTACATTACACAATGATCCAAACCCGGTATTGATACCATAATAGGTATTATCACTCTTTAGTATGTTGTCAAGGTAAGCGCGATTATGAGTAATTCGTCCGAGTGCGTCAGCGGATAATTGCAAATTATCATAACCCTTCTTAATAAGATCAATGGATATATGCCCTGGTAATTCCATAACGGTAGTTAGGCAACAAATGTAGTTATTAGACCTCAAAACCTTAAGAGGATGATATTATTTATGCGATTGTGATGTGACAAGGTCTTTTTCTATTATGGCGGCCAGGTCTGCCTCCACGCTTTTTTGAACAGTTTCCGTTATCCTCCCCACTTCTTTCCCTCCTTTAAATAAAATGATGGTGGGCACTAATGTGATATTGTATGTTTTATCCACCCCGTTTTTCGTTGTCTTGGCGCGATCCACACCATACATAGAAAGCCGGGATAGCGGGTAATCAACAATCAGCAGAATTTTTTCAAACTTCGGAATGAGATAATGGGAATCATCGCACCAGGTACCTAAGAATACTGCCATTGAGTAGTCTTTAAGGTGTGTTCGCAGGTAATTGGTGGCTGTTTCTTCCGGTTTGTATTCATCATGCCCGCTTTTGAGCCATGTAAATGTTAGCTCTTTATTTAAATCATCAAAAGTAATAAGGCCATTATAGACCAACTCGCCGTTTTTTTCATCTTTTGACACATTATATGCCGCGTTTTGCGCCATTACATTCATGCTTATCATTACCATTAAACCAAAAAGTATTTTTTTCATTTTGTAATATACAATTCAACCGTTCCCAATAAAAGATCCTACGCTTCCTTCCCTTTCGCTGTAATGATTTTAACCCACATTGCAGTTTAACCGGATAAACTTATACTGTTATCAGTCGGTTGCCGTTTTTCAGGTTCGGTTGGCCATATCTTTTACTTCTTCCCAACTATACGATTTTCCTATGCCTGCAAGGTATCGTTCGCGTTCTTCCATTACAAGATTTTTTCTTGCTTCGTCAATATCGTCCTCCTCCTCCTCCTTGTATTCTTTAATTAATGCGTATATCATCTTTAGCAATTTTTCATCGCCATGATCTATTTGCTGATGCAGTTTGTTTTTTATTTCTACGACTGTCATACTCAAAACTATTTACTCAAAATTACGAAAAAAGAAAGATAATGTTATCAGCTTAATGGCCACTACCTAAACTACCCCCCTTTAGGGGCCGGGGGTACCCATGCTTCACTCTCTTTCAGTAGTCCTATCAATTCATCTACGGCAATATCACTGGGCACATTGCGCTTCATCACTTCTTTTCCTTTATATAGCGTGATCTTGCCAGGGCCGCTGCCTACATAGCCAAAATCTGCATCAGCCATCTCACCGGGTCCGTTCACGATGCAGCCCATGATGGCGATCTTTACCCCTTTTAAGTGATGCGTGGCGGCTCTTATCCTGGCTGTTGTCTCCTGCAGATCAAAGAGGGTCCGCCCGCAACTCGGGCAGCTTATATATTCCGTCTTGCTGATGCGGGTGCGCGTAGCTTGTAGTATGGAGAAGGCTGTATTATTCAGGAATTGGGCGTTATTTTTTATTTCAAGATAAGTACGCCCGCTTACCTTGCTGTTTTGCATATTGCTGTTGGTATTTACCAGCCATACGCCATCCCCAAAGCCATCCAGCAACAGTCCGCCGGCATCGGTAGCAAAGTGTATCAGTTGTTCATCAACAGTATTGTCGTTGCTTTCCGGTTGCAGTATTACAGGACATTTTACACCCAGCATCATTAATTCTATTAACAGCCTCCTCATAGAAGCCATTGCATGGCTATTCGTAGTCCGCACTACCAATATAGCGTGTGGATAAAACCTGAGCTTATCAATAATCCCATCCATTACTTTATTTGCATCAACTGCTACAAAGTGTGTTTGGTCTAACGATAGATTGCTTTTAAGGTATTCGTCTTGCTGAAATAAGGGGTAATACTTTGTTTTATCAGCGACATTTTGCCAGGTAGCCTGATTGCAAATTACCTGCAGGGTTCCCGGCAGTGCAAAATCAAACAGCTTATTGCCGGTATAAATAAAGTCAGCGGCGGCATCACTGATACTCCATTTATCGGTAGCCTCATTGTAAGTGTAACCTACAGGCTCAAAGCTTTTGGGGATAAGCTTATTTTCTTTGCTGTAATCTGCTATTACCACAGGTACAGCGTGTGCGCCTATATGTTGAACAGCTATTGTTTCGCGGCGCATATAAGAAAAAGGATTGTAGGGAAGAATGGGGGATTGGGTCCCGATAGCTATCGGGATGGAATTTGGAATCTGCAGGCAGGCAGGCAAGGTTTGGTTATTAGCATCCGGAAATTCAGCGATAGGGTCATGCCCGCTCCTGCCTTCATAACGTTTTACTATATCGCGGCACACAGGTATTTCAAATTCAGGGTCCTCTGTAAGTGAAACCCGTATCGTATCGCCTATGCCGTCTTCGAGTAAAGCACCAATGCCTATAGCGCTTTTTATACGGCCATCCTCTCCGTCTCCCGCTTCTGTAACACCAAGATGTAGGGGATAACACGCACCAAACTCTTCATCCATCTTTTGTACCAGTAGCCGGTATGCTGATACCATTACAATCGGGTTGCTGGATTTCATGCTCAGCACTACCTGATGGTAGTTTTCATCACGCGCTATGCGCAGGAATTCCATAGCGCTCTCCACCATGCCTGTTGGCGTATCTCCGTACCTGCTCATGATACGGTCGCTCAGAGAGCCATGATTTGTGCCTATGCGCATCGCTGTGCCATACTCCTTGCAGATGCGTACTAATGGTGTAAATCTTTCCCTGATGCGCATTACTTCGGCGGTATATTCCGCATCCGTATATTCTATAAGGTCAAATTTCTTTTTATCAATGTAGTTCCCGGGATTTATCCTCACTTTTTCAACTATACGTGCAGCAATCTCTGCTGCGTTTGGCGTAAAGTGTATATCTGCGACAATAGGCGTATTATACCCCCTGGCACGCAATTCTTTTTTTATGTTAAACAGGTTTTCAGCTTCATTTTTGCTGGGGGCGGTTATGCGTATCAGTTCCGAACCTGCTTCAATACAGCGGATACTTTGAGCCACTGTAGCTGCGGTATCCATAGTATCTGTGGTGGTCATTGTTTGTATGCATATAGGATGGCCATTACCTAATAACAGGTTCCCGATCTGCACTTCCCGTGTTGGTAAGCGTTTGTATTCAGTAAGCGATGGGCAATATTGCTGTAGCATAGGATGACAAAGTTAATGGGTTAATAGGTTAATTATAGGTCAATCAATAATAACAAAATACCGGTTTTGTGATCCGTTTTTTGATGGTGTTGGGCATTGAAATGGGAGTAAGTTTGCATTTTTAACCCAAACAATAGTATTTTAGCAGAATTACAACATGGTGAATGGAATACGAAATAAAACATTCCGGTAGATTTAAATATGTAGAAGAAGGAAAAGGAGAGCCTTTGGTATTGCTGCATGGCTTATTTGGCGCATTAAGCAATTTTAAAGACTTGGTAGATCATTTTAAACATACACATAGGGTTATCATACCCTTATTGCCGTTATATGACCTTACTTTAATAGAAACAAGCGTATCCGGCCTGGCCAGGTTTGTTCTAAAGTTTATAGATCACCATAAATTGAAAGATTTTCATCTCCTGGGCAATTCTCTCGGTGGCCATGTGGGGCTTGTATATACTTT
>JBIOGX010000034.1:0-12878 GCA_044448445.1 Chitinophagales bacterium | reverse complement strand
GTAAAAAAATATTACTGCTATAAAAGTTCTGATGGTGCAATAAAAGTTATTAATTCTACTTCAATTGCAATAAACAGCGTGAAAAACAGGAATAAATATGTAGAAAACATATTGGGCATGTGTTTGGACGCGGGTTCGACTCCCACTGGCTCCATAGCTTTAAATAAAGGGTTTCAGTAGTTTTACTTCCGGAACCTTTTTAATTTGCATAAGATTATATTTGAAAAAGTACGAAAATATTTGTTTTTTCGCCATAATCTTTAGTTCATAATGGTCACAAACTTTAGCAATACTAACACATTGGTATCCTGTTGGATACAGGAAATAAGGGATATCGGTATCCAAACAGACCGCATGCGTTTCCGCAGAAACCTGGAACGTATTGGCGAAGTATCGGCTTATGAAATCAGCAAAATGCTGCCATACCGTCAGGTGGACGTGCAAACACCAATGGGAATGTGTACCTGCTCCATATTGGAAAAACAACCTGTTTTAGCCACCATATTAAGGGCAGGCTTGCCTTTGCACCAGGGCTTACTTAATTTCTTTGACCAGGCCGACTGCGCTTTTATAGGCGCCTACCGCCGGCACAACATAGATGATTCCTTCGAAATACACCAGCAATATGTGGCAAATCCTGAATTGGATGGCAGGCCATTGATTATTTCAGACCCTATGCTTGCTACCGGCGCATCGCTGTCGCTGGCTTTAAAAACTATAACTGAAAAAGAACAGCCTTCACAAATACACATAGTAACTGCAATTGCCTGTAACAAAGGCATAGATTATATTCAAGATAATTTTCCGGAAGCATATATATGGGCAGGCGCTATAGATGAAGAACTAACAGCCAAAGGGTATATATTTCCCGGCCTTGGCGACGCCGGCGACCTGGCATTTGGGAAAAAAAAGCAATTTTAAAAACTGCATAATAGATTGCCCGCAAAAACCAGGCTCATTTTTAGCTAAAAAAACATAGTTTCAAACAAATGGAACCTCATAAAAATAAGCCTTTTTGTGAGGTCAAACCAGACAATAGTTAAATATTATTAATCCGAAGTTTATACGTCAGAAAATGAAACTTGTTTTTATAGAAAAAATTAACGTATTTTTCGGTCGGCAATACTTTTTTTAGTATGTTTACCATCCATTTAGGGAAATTAACGTGTCTATTAAGGTGTGGCTTGTGAAAAACATTCTGTATAATTTATGAAAAAACTTTCTTTACTGCTTTTTACTGCTTTTGTTACCGGTAATAACGACCGGATAAAAGCCCTGAAAATATTTTTTTTAGCTTTTCTCTTTTGTTGCATCAGCAATGTAGGGTTTGCACAGGTTACCGTTACGCCTGCATCAGGTGGCGGCGCAATTTGCTTCCCTAACCCTCCCGGCACTCTTTTAGGTACTATAACAATAACTGAAACAACTAATGCTGATTTTGCCAGTGGCGCTGATCAATTAATAATTACTCCTCCTGCCGGCTGGCAATTTGTTACTACCTCGGTACCCACTTACAGCACTATAGGTGGCGATATTGTTGCAACACCAACAGGAGGCCTTTTTACCAGCACCAGTTTAACGATTAATATCACCAGTACCGGTATTGCCCTGCATGATCAGATCACGATCTCAAATATCACTGTGCAGCCATTGACGCCCTCTGCAGCGCCGGGTTATATAAGCGCTTCAAGTGTTACAGGTATATTCAATATTGTGGGTACCACTGATTTTGGAGATCTTGCATTGTTCCCCGGAGTTATTGCCGGAAATCTGAGTATCTGTGCAGGCGGATGCACTACATTAAGCGATCTTATAACAGGAGGTGTATGGACCAGCAGTATTTCTACTGTTGCAACTATTGACCCGGTCACAGGAGTTGCCTGTTCCCCAAATTTTACTGATCCAACCGGTACTACAACTATTTTATATTCAAAAGGCGGCTGTGCAGCGAGCGCTATATTAACCGTTAATCAAAACCCAACTCCAATAGTTGGCGTTCACGATATTTGCCAAAATAATTGTTATAACATAAGCGATGCCGTGATTGTCGGCAACTCCAATTTCTTTACCAGTACACTTGTAACTGTAACAAACACACCTCCATTGGGTACCACTGGTAAAGCTACATTATGTGGAGTAAATGCAGGTGCAGCAACGGTAACATATACTTTAACATCTGGTTGTTTTATTATAACTACGCTAACAGTCAACCCCCTGCCACAGCCAATAATAGACCCCACAGGCACTTACCGGATTTGCCAGGGGTCATCAACATTTTTAACTGACGCTACTACGGGTGGCGTATGGAGTAGTAGTCATTCGTCAATAGCAACCATTACTCCCGGCTCAGGCGATCTTTTTGGAGTCAGCTCAGGTTTAGATACCATTACATACACGCTTCCGGTATTAGGAACTGCGCCAGCCGGCTGCGCGATAGATACTCCATTCAGAGTTAACCCCATACCCTTACCGATATCGGGTATTGACAGCGTATGCGTTGGCTCAACGGTAAGATTAAGTGATGTAACACCCGGAGGTACCTGGAGCAGCAGCAATACAAATTTTGCAACTGTTACCACTGGCCCTGGTGCCGGAGGAGGTGTGGTGGCAGGAGTAAGCGCAGGTGTGGTGACTATTACTTATACCATAAATGCAGGGTGCTATGTAACCTACTCAGTAACCGTACATGCTGTTCCCGACCCGATAACGGGCCCCACTATGGTATGTGCAACTTATTCTATAACTTTAATTGAAACATCGGTCGGGGGGACGTGGAGCAGCAGTAATACTTATGCTACGGTTAATTCTACGACAGGAATTGTTACAGGCAGCGCTGTAACGGTATCAGGCAATGATACGGTTATCTATACTTTTTCAACAGGTTGCAATGCCATCTATCCTATTACCGTTAATCCATTACCGGCGCCAATAACAGGCTCCCCGGTTGTATGCCAGGGGCAATGCACACAATTAAGCGATGCCACGCCAAATGGTAGCTGGTTGAGTAGCCAGCCAGGCTTTGCCACTGTTACCAGCGGCCCGCCAACCCCTCCGGGCGGACTTGTTTGCGGCATACAGATAAGTACCGTTAACATTACTTACACCCTGCCTACGGGCTGCTATGTAACCTTTTCCGAAACGGTCAACCAATTAGACCAGATAGTGGGGCCTTCAAGTGTTTGTGAGGGGCTTACCATAGGATTAAGCGATGCCACTACTCCCGGTACCTGGTCGAGCAGTAACACCCTTGTAGCAACTGTTGACTCCAACAGTGGTGTTGTTCTTGGTGTATCTGCAACTGTAGGAACTCCTGCGGGTGTAGCCGTTATTTCTTACACAACGAGCACAGGTTGTATAGCCACTGCTACTATAACAGTTTATCCATCGCCACTGCCAATAACAGGTACTACTGACAGTGTTTGCCAGGGATCATCAATATATTTAACTGACGCTACTACCGGAGGTGCATGGAGCAGCAGTAATACATTTATCGCGACGGTTGGCAGTACAGGCACCGTTACCGGTATAATCCCAGGCACAGTCATTATAGATTATACATTGCCTGCCGGCTGTTTCAGTACCTATACGGTTACTATTAATCCATTGCCAGGTCCCATATTAGGACCGTTCAGCGTTTGCCTGGGCGATAGTGTAACTATAAATGATGCTACACCCGGCGGTACCTGGACCAGCAGCAATTCAAGTATTGCTGCTATTGATACCTTCTCTGGTATGGCCACAGGTAATAATCCCGGCAATGTAACCATTACTTATACATTACCCACAAGTTGTTTGATAACTGCTACATTTACCGTTAATCCTATAACGCCTATATCAGGAGATACGGTGTTATGTGCAGGGGGATTAACCATCACATTAAGCGATGCCACCCCTGGCGGCACATGGAGCAGCGGGACTCCTGCTGCTACTGTTACTCCCGGCCCGGGTGCGGGAGGAGGTGTGGTCACAGGCGTGAATCCGGGCGGTGTTGCTATAATTACTTATTCGCTACCTACTGGCTGCTTTGCTACTTACACCGTGTTGGTTAATCCGCAACCTGCTGTGATAGCGGGGCCGACAAGCGTATGCGTAGGGCAATTTATTACCTTAAGTGACGCTACTCCCGGCGGCACCTGGAGCGCCGCCAATACACATGCTACTGTTGGTTCAGCTACCGGTGTGGTTACCGGTGTATCTTCGGGATTGGATCCTGTAACCTACACGCTATCTTCCACCGGGTGCTATATAACCACTAACATACTCGTCAATCCGTTGACGCCGATATTACCTAATGGTTATCTTGATGTATGTGTGGGTTATCAAATCAATTTAAGCGATGCTACCTCGCCCGGTACGTGGAGCAGCAGTAATACATCTATTGCAACAATTACTCCAGGCCCCGGTGTAACAGGAGGTATAGTAACAGGCGTTTCGGCCGGCACTGATACTATTTCTTATACCGTATCAGCAACAGGGTGTACGATAACTACAACCCTAACCGTTAATCCATTGCCTGCCCCTATAACGGGTATGACGCCTGTATGTGTTCAATCAACGATCACTTTAAGTGACGCCACTGCGGGAGGCACGTGGAGTAGTGGTAACACCAATATTGCTACTATTGGCTCATCGTCAGGTATAGTGACAGGCGTTTCAGGAGGTACAGTTCATATAACCTTTACGCTGTCCACAGGCTGTTTTGTGACGACTACTGTATTGGTTAATCCGTTGCCAACGCCAATAATAATAAACGGCTTACCTGATATTTGTATATACGATACGAAAACACTACTCAGTGATGCGACCCCCGGCGGTACCTGGAGCAGTAGCAGCACCGTATTGGTTATTAATAATACCAATGGGGTAATTACAGGTATAGATACAGGAGTAGCTATAGTTACTTATTCATTGCCGACAGGCTGTTTGATAACTACCACCATAACCGTCCAACCGTTACCTATAGTAAAGATAACCCATACTCCCCCCGGCACGATATGCGTGGGCGGTTCAACAACGCTTACTGCCAGTGGCGCAGGCCCCGCAGGAACCTACACATGGGCGCCACCATACGGGCTTTCAAATACAACACTCCCGACAGTCACCGCAAGTCCGACAGTCACCACTACCTATACGGTTACGGCGACAACTATGTATGGTTGCGTTGACACAGGCACAACAATTGTTTGGGTTGACACAATGCTGAATCATCTTGTAATCACGGGTAAAGACAGTATTTGTGAAGGCGAGTGCGACCTTCTTGTCATTACCGGCGGCATTGATAGTGTTTATTTATGGAAACCGGCTACCGGCCTGAGTTGTACCAACTGTGACAGCACACTTGCATGCCCTGTAAATAAAACAACTTATTGGGCTATAGCGGTAGATTTCTTAGGATGTAAAGATTCCGCCAGCTTTACGGTAACTGTCAACCCGATACCGGTACTCGTTGTAGAACCCAACCCGACAATAGTATGTAAACGGTCAACCACAAACGTAACGGTAAGCGGCGCGGGCGCAGGAGGCCATTATATATGGTTCCCAAATCTTTTCATAGACTGCGATACCTGCGCTAATGTTGTATTATCCGATACCTCTAATATTGTTTATGAGGTAACAGGCACTACGGAATATGGTTGTAAAGACTCAATATCTGTAAAGGTTTCAGTTCTGGATACTAACGTTAATACGATAAGCGGCGATAGCATTATATGTATAGGGAAAAGCGTTCATTTGGCTGCATACAGCCAAAGCCTTACCGGCAACCTGGATATTCCGCAATTTTTGTGGATACCCGCTACCGGGCTGAATGATCCTTATATTAATACACCAATAGCCACACCTAACGTAACTACTGTTTACACGGTCATTATTACCGAAAACGTATGCTTTAAAGATACCGAACATGTACAGGTAACAGTTGAGCCGCTCCCGGAGATAATCGTTACCCCGGTATCGGCGACAGTCATTGCCGGTACATCCGTTCAACTATTAGCTTCAGCGCCCAACGTGGTTGTTTCAACTTTCGCATGGGCTCCGGCCAACAGCACTTTATCCTGCGATACCTGCGACAACCCGGTGGCAACGCCTACAACAAGCAGTATTACCTATACAGTAACGGCAGTTTCAAATTTCGGCTGTATAGCCGATACCACGGTTACCATAAAGCTGTTCTGCGATAACACCCAAATATTTAT
The DNA here is from genome assembly GCA_044448445.1 of Chitinophagales bacterium. Classification (GTDB taxonomy): domain Bacteria; phylum Bacteroidota; class Bacteroidia; order Chitinophagales; family Chitinophagaceae; genus Nemorincola. The sequence goes on along the minus strand of JBIOGX010000034.1, from coordinate 6,684 downwards.
ACCCAATACATTTACCCCCAATGGGGATGGTGTCAATGACCGCTTCTATATAAGCGGAAAGGGGATATCTGTCATAACCCGGTTTGCCATTTATAACCGATGGGGACAATTGCTGTTTGAAGCGCATAACATTAATATTAATGATGCGGGTGCGGGATGGGATGGTACGTACAAGGGATATGTCCTGGAACCTGATGTATTTATTTACGAGGTTAGCGCTTTGTGTGAATTAGGAGCGCCATTTACTTACAAAGGAGATGTTTCTATAGTGCGATAATGTTTAAAAATTAAATTCAGAGAAACGATGAAACGTTGTTTAACCATATTTACGATAAGTGTGTCGCTCGCTATGAGCTTGGAAGGCAGCGCGCAGGATATTCATTTTTCACAATTCTATGAAAATGCGATACTGCGCAACCCCGCGCTCACCGGCATATTCAGCGGAGATTATAAGATAGGTTTGGATTATCGCAGCCAGTGGGGTACTGTTGCTATGCCCTATAATACAACTATGATATCGGGAGAAACACGCGTACTTGTTAACCGCGAAATAGGTGATTATCTCAGTTTCGGCCTGGTAGCCACTTATGACAAGGCAGGGACAATAAATTTTACAAGTGAACAGGTATATCCTGCAATCGCCTATAATAAGGCGCTGGAAGATCAGCATCATACTTACTTATCGGTAGGCCTTACCGGTGGTTTTATTAACCGCTCTGTTGACATGAGCAAGATGACCTTCAGTACCCAATATGTGAATGGTAACTATAATTCTAATAACCCGACTTTTGAGTCGGCGTCTTTTAAGAGCCTGAATAACTATGATGTCGGAGCCGGGGTGAGCTTAAATAGTTCGCTCGACTTGTACAGCAGGTTCAACTATTATCTTGGCGCGTCAGTTTATCATATCAACCGCCCGACCGAAATATTTACCGGGGGTGATGTCCTTGTAAAATTACCCATGAAATTCCAGTTCAGTGCGGGCTTTCATGTTCCAATCAATGAGCAGTTCAGTTTTACTGTTAATGGTAATTACAGCCTGCAGCAGCCATACAGCGAATTTATATTTGGCGGTTTATTTACATGGCGTGCTGTTCCTATTGGCCTTCCCAGCATTTTTGCTTTCCATTTTGGCGCTTACTATCGTATGCAGGATGCCATCATACCTATGATCAAGATTGACTACAAGAATGTTTCATTCGGATATTCTTATGATGTCAATAACTCATCATTGGGAACCGGGGCCTCAGGCGCCGGGGCTACCGAAATCACCTTTTATGTAAGAGGTACATACAACCATAAAAAAGATCCCCGCGACCCAATGATGTGTCCACGGTTTGAAGAGATTATTTATCATTAATAATACAGAAACTTAAAACAATAGCGGCTGTCTCAAAAGATTGCCGCTATTGTTTTTAAATAGGGTCTGCTGATTAAGTGATGGTTGTTGGTATAAACCCCGAATGGGGTTTGAATCTGAATAGCCAGGGGTGGCAACCCCTGGGGGAAAAATGGCATAACCCAACCCCGAATGGGTTGAACTAAAAAATGAGGTGCTCCGCCGTGGCGGATTGAGGGTTATGCTTCATATTCCGTGAACTTAAAACATAAATATTTCGCTCAAATTCAAGCTGGATAAGAAATCTCACTTTTTTCAGCAGACCCTAAATAGGGTCAGGTCAAACTTTCCAGGCGAAATAAGAGAAAGCCCTTTTAGGTGTTTTTGGGTTAGTGTTTTGGCGCAGAAGTCCCTTTGGGGGTTTGTGGTGTTTTTGGCGCTATTGCTGCATAAGCTATTGAGGTGTCGGCCTCAGGAGGCATTGCTTTCAAGTCAACCATTGTAAGCGTCCTGGCTTTTATAGGTACAGCAGTTATTACCATTGTTTTTTCAGATGGGTACACCAGTTTCAGGTTGTAAATACCGGGTACTGCGTAATTGGTTTCAAAATAGCCCGTTGAATCAGTAAAGCCGGAAGCTACAATAGAATCTTTATAATAAATAAATGCCTTTATCCCCATAATAGGTTGCTTACGCATGTTTTGGATAACACCGGCTATTGCGGATTTATGGGAGGGATTTTTTTTAGCATCCGTAGCGTTTTTTTGAGCGAATGAGGCGACTGAAATAGATAAGCAAAGCGTAAAAGCTATAAATTGTTTCATTTATTGTGTGATTTTGTGTTTAAATGTAAGCAATATTCTAAAATTTTAATAAAATCTGTCACGGGACTTTATAGCCTGCCACTAATGCCTTAGATTTGCGCATCTATGAGTGATATTATAATGCCTGATAAGCTGACCGCAAAAGATTTCGCTACTGACCAGGAAGTTCGCTGGTGTCCCGGTTGTGGTGATTATTCTATATTAAAGCAGGTGCAAACCATATTGCCTCAAACAGGCATACCGCGGGAAAATATTGTTATTATATCCGGTATCGGCTGTAGTTCGCGTTTTCCATACTATATGAATACTTATGGCATGCACTCCATACACGGGCGTGCAACTGCGATCGCGTCGGGTTTAAAAGCTACCCGCCCTGAACTTAGTATATGGATAGTGACGGGTGATGGCGATGGACTGAGCATAGGTGGCAACCACACCATTCATTTGCTCCGCAGGAATTTTGATGTGAACATATTGCTTTTCAATAACCAGATTTACGGATTAACGAAAGGGCAATATTCGCCAACGTCTGAAGTAAATAAAATAACCAAATCAACTCCCTCAGGCAGTATTGATCACCCGTTCAACCCGCTTGCATTGGCTTTGGGGGCTGATGCTACATTTATAGCCCGCAGCATGGACCGCGACCCTAAACATTTGCAGCAAATGTTGTTGCGCGCCAACAGCCATCATGGTTCATCATTTTTAGAAATATACCAGAACTGTAACATTTTCAATGACGGTGCGTTTGAGATCTATACAGAGAAGGGATCTAAAGCGGCTGAAATATTGGTATTAGAGCAGGGCAAGCCACTCATCTACGGCACAAATAAAGATAAAGGTATCAGGCTTGATGGCTACAAACCACAGCTTGTTGACCTGGGTGCAGCGTATAGCCCGGATGACCTGTGGATACATGATGAAACCGATTTTTTCAAAGCCCAGATACTTACCCGTTTCTTTGACGACGCTTCTTCTCCCGGGCATTATCCACGGCCCTTCGGCGTTTTTTACGCACACGAGCGTCCTACCTATGAAGATGAGATGCACTTGCAGATAGAAGAAATAATAGCTGCAAGAGGAAAAGGTAACTTAGACAAATTGCTGGAAGGAAAAGAAACCTGGACGATAGAATAATGTGCAAGTATGGAAATATGCAAATGTGCGGGAATGGAATAATTTTATCATCTTCACTAACAACTTTTTTTACTTCCACTTTTTTTACTTTTTACTTTTGATTTTTTAATTTGAAAAAGTGTCCTTAAAAAAACTTGCAGGGCAAACAATGTGGTACGGTGTCAGCAATATTGCTGCACGTCTGCTTACTTATCTGCTTACTCCATACTTTACTTATATACTTACGGGTTACAATGGAACGGTTGTATATGGTAAATACAGGTACATATATGCCTTATTCCCGATAATGAATGTGCTTTATACTTATGGCATGGAGACTGCTTTTTTCCGTTTCAGCACTACCGAAGACAAGCAAAAACTCTATCGCACACAGATTACCGCAATGGTAGTAAGTACCTTCTTCTTTACCTTATTATTATACCTGTTTCGTACTCCGGTTGCTTCATTTGCAAAAATAGAAGATCATATAGAATATGTAGGCTGGTGCGCCGTTATTATCGGGCTTGATGCTTTATCGGCCCTTCCTTATGCACGCCTTCGTAAAGAAAACCGTCCCCGGAAATACGCATTTACAAAAGTGATTGGTATAGTTGTATTCGTTGTTACTATTGTTTTTCTTTTCAGCTTCGGCGGCAAAATCGCTGCTAATAACCCCGGAGGAATCTTTGGAGGATGGTACCGGCACAATACAGGTGTCGGGTTTATCCTGTTTGCCAACATGCTGCAGGCGGCTGTAACATTGATGCTTTTATTCAGTGAACTAAAAGATTACCGGCCGGCATTTGATTGGGTTCTTTTTAAAAAAATATTCAAATATGGCTACCCGATTCTTATTGCAGGGTTTGCAGGAGTAATCAATGACTCCCTCAACCGCGTAATGTTTGAGCATCTGTATCCTGCAACTGATAAAGAATCATTGCGGCAATTGGGCTTTTATAGCGCTGCCCTTAGCCTTGCAGTACTCATTAACCTCGTAATACAGGCTTTCAAACTCGCCGCTGAACCTTTCTTTTTTTCCATATCCCAAAAAGAGGATGCAAAGCATACTTATGCCCGTGTCATGAAGTGGTTCATCATTTTGCTGACGGTTATGTTTCTGAATGTAATGCTCTATCTTGATGTCTGGAAATACTTTGTTGGCAAAGAATACCAGCAGGCAATGGGGATAGTGCCTTTATTACTGCTTTCCTATATTTTCCTCGGTGTATATTATAACCTTACTGTTTGGTATAAGCTCATTGACAAAACGCACTATGGCACTTACATAATGGTAATAGGCGCGCTTGTTACCATTATTTTTAACTGGCTGCTGATACCTGTATGGGGTTATTATGCCTGCGCATGGGGTACTGTGCTGTGTTATGGCATAATGATGTGTTTGTCATACTACTGGGGGCAGAAATATTACCCCATCCCTTATGATGTACCTAAGCTGGCGAAATACTTCGGTTTAATGCTGCTGCTTTTTTTTATTAATTATGGAATAAGCAAAGTAGTAGCGAGTGCTATACTCCACATCTGCATAGGAACTGTTTTATTTGCAGCCTACCTTTACTATATCTATACCCAGGAAAAAGAAGAATTGAAAAGGTTTCCGGTTATTGGGAAACGATAATGGTTTACAGTATTAAATAATTCGGAAAGATACTTTAAATAGGGTCTGCTGATTAAGTGATAGTTGTTGGTATAAACCCCGAATGGGGTTTGAATCTGAATAGCCAGGGGGTGGCAACCCCTGGGGAAATAATAGTAAAGCCCAACCCCGAATGGGGTTGAACTAAAAAATGAGGTGCTCCGCCGTGGCGGATTGAGGGTTGTGTTTCATATTCCGTGCACCTAAAACATAAATATTTCACTCAAATTCAAGCTGGATAAGAAATCTTACTTTTCCAGCAGACCCTGCGTAGAAAAGGATAGTGGCAGGAAGTAGTATTTACATGGAGACGAGTAAGGATGAGGCTCTTACTGCTTCACAACAGTTTTTATAGTTCGGTTTCCGTAGATATCAGTTGTTTGAAGCAAGTAAGTACCTTGTTGATAATTGCTCAGACTAATTGTTTCTTTATCGCTTTGAATAATTCCTGTATAGATATTTTGGCCAAGAATATTGAATATCCTGACAGCAGTTCCAATGCCCGAATGTTCTATTACTAATTGTCCGATTGTTGGGTTAGGATAAATGTTAATATTGACAAAATCAGGTAAATCAGGAACACTTAAATTAGAATTGATAATTTTACGAATCCGGCTATTGCCTGCATCGGCTATGTAAATATTTTTAGAAGTATCCACATAAACTGACGTAGGAAAGTTCAGTTGAGCTGCGGTTGCACATCCTCCATCGCCGCCATACCCTGCGATGCCGGTGCCTGCTATGGTAGTAATAATGCCCATCGTGCTTATTTTACGAATTCTGTGATTTCCGTTATCGGCAATATATATATTGCCGGTAGCATCCGCACAGACAGAACTGGGCAGGTTTAATTTTGCTGAAGTAGCAGTTCCGCCATCGCCGCTATAGCCAGCGGTATCTACGCCTGCAATGGTGCTGATGTATCCGGAGGTATTAACCTTGCGAATGCAATTATTACCGTTATCGGCGATATACATATTGCCTGCTGTATCCAGGAATACGCCTGTGGGTTGGTTTAGCCTGGCGGTAACGGCCGGCCCGCCGTCTCCACTATAAAGGCCACTGGGGAAATAGAAGACGCCTGCAACAGTATTGATAATACCTGATGTATTAACCTTTTGGATTATACTATTCCCCTCTTCAGCTATATACACATTACCCAGGCGATCCACTGCTACGCCTGCGGGCATCCATATTCTGGCATCTGTCGCCTGACCGCCCTCATTAGCGCTGCAATACCCTGCAATGCCGTTTCCAGCGAAGGTGGTGATAATGCCTGATGTGTTCACCTTGCGAATCACATCATTCATCATATCGGCAATGTAAAGGTTGCCTGCGGCATCTTTCACCACGCCTGTGGGCTGGTTCAGCATTGCAGCGATAGCCTGCCCACCGTCTCCGCTATAGCCGGCGGTTCCATTGCCTGCTATGGTGGTAATTACCCCTGTGTTGCTTATTTTACGGATGCAATTATTGTTTTCATCGGCTATGTATATGTCGCCACTGCCATCTGAAAAAACGCAGTTGGGGTTGTTCATTTCGCAAAAGGTAGCCTGCCCGCCGTTCCCAGTATAGCCAGTCGTTCCATTGCCGGCAATGGTTTTAATGGTCTGGGCATAAGCAGTAGCGCAAAAAAATATAGCGACGCTTGATAATAGGATTCTTCCAGGCATTGATAAATTGCATTTGTATTTCATATGATTCGTGTTATAATAAAAGGAGGCATGTATCCCTATAATACAGGTAAATAG
>JBIOGX010000033.1:0-13028 GCA_044448445.1 Chitinophagales bacterium | reverse complement strand
ATATGGTAATGATCGTGAGCGACCGTATATCGGCTTTTGATGTGGTGCTACCCCGTGCAATACCCTACAAGGGGCAGGTACTGAACCAGATAGCAGCACAATTTCTTGAAGGTACCAGGGATATAGTGCCCAACTGGATGATCAGCGTGCCGTTGCCCAATGTTACTATCGGTTATAAATGTGAAACTTATCCTGTGGAAATGGTGGTGCGTGGTAATCTTACCGGACATGCATGGCGCACTTACAAGAGTGGCAAGCGTGAACTGTGCGGTATCACCATGCCGGATGGGATGAAGGAAAATGATTTTTTTGAAAAGCCGATCATTACGCCTACTACAAAGGCGCATGAAGGGCATGATGAAGATATATCGCGTGAAGAGATTATTCGCAAAGGGATTGTATCTAAAGAAGAATATGAACAATTAGAAAAATACGCGCTTGCCTTATTTGAGCGCGGACGTGAAATGGCGAGAGACCGCGGGCTTATACTGGTTGATACCAAGTATGAATTCGGAAGAATAGGTAATACCATATACCTGATAGATGAGATACACACACCCGATTCGTCAAGATATTTTTACCTGGAAGGTTATGAAGAACGCCAGAGAAAAGGAGAACAGCAGCGCCAGTTGTCGAAAGAGTTTGTGCGTGAATGGTTGATGGAAAATGGATTCCAGGGCAAGGAAGGACAGCAGGTACCTGAAATGACCGATGAAGTGGTAGGGCAAATATCTGAGCGCTACATAGAATTATATGAAGTAGTAACCGGCAAGACATTTGTGAAACATGATGTGAACCATGCTGAACAAGAGAAAAAGCTGGTAGAAGCAGTAAAGCAGTTAAATCCGTAGAATTTTTGCAAATTATGTCAGCAATAACAACAAAGAGAATAATCCGCGCCCCTCGCGGCACACAACTTACCTGCAAGAACTGGATAACAGAAGCTGCATACCGTATGATACAGAACAATCTGGATCCTGAGGTGGCTGAACGGCCGGAAGACCTGGTAGTCTATGGCGGCAATGGCAAGGCGGCGCGTAACTGGGAATGTTTTGATAAGATATTGGAATGTCTGAAGAATTTGAATGAAGATGAAACACTGATGGTGCAGAGCGGTAAGCCGGTAGGTGTGCTTCGCTCGCATAAAAATGCGCCGCGTGTACTGATTGCTAATTCAAACCTTGTAGGTAAGTGGGCCAACTGGGAACACTTCCGCGAACTGGAAGCCGAGGGACTGATGATGTATGGCCAGATGACCGCAGGTAGCTGGATATATATAGGTTCGCAGGGAATAGTACAGGGCACTTATGAAACTTATCTATCACTATCCAATCAGCATTATGATGGTTCTTTGAAAGGTAAGCTGAATGTTACCGCAGGGCTTGGCGGTATGGGTGGGGCTCAACCACTTGCCATCACCATGAACGAGGGTGTATGCCTTGCTGCAGAGATGGAAGAATGGCGTATAAAAAAGCGCATTGAAACACGCTACTTAGACAAGTGGACATCTGATATAGATGAGGGTATAGACTGGGCGCTGGATGCCAAAGCAAAGAGCGAACGTATATCCATAGGTGTGTGCTGCAATGCGGTGGACCTGCTGCAACGCCTCATAGACCGCAACATTACTCCTGATACACTTACCGACCAGACATCGGCGCATGACGAACTGATAGGATATTTCCCCGAAGGGCTAAGCGTAGCTGAAGCAAATGTATTGCGCAGCAGCAACCCGACAGAATATGTACGCCGCTCGTTAGACACAATGGCAAGGCATGTAAGGCAAATGCTGGAACTGCAGAAGCGTGGCGCGATAACATTTGATTATGGCAACAACCTGCGCGGACAAGCGCATGATAAGCGTGGGGTAACCAATGCCTTTGATTTTCCTGGTTTTGTTCCCGCATATATCCGACCATTGTTTTGTGAAGGCAAGGGGCCATTTCGTTGGGTGGCGTTGAGCGGTGACCCGCAAGATATTTATACTACCGATAAAGCCATGATGGAACTGTTCCCTGATAACAAAGGGCTGCACCGCTGGCTGATCATGGCAAGGGAGCGCATTGCTTTCCAGGGGCTGCCTGCGCGTATCTGCTGGCTGGGTATGGGTGAGCGCGAGAAAGCAGGGATACTCTTTAATGAACTGGTAAGAACAGGCAAGGTAAAAGCGCCAATCGTCATTGGCCGCGATCATCTTGATGCAGGTTCCGTAGCATCTCCTAATCGCGAAACAGAAGCCATGAAGGACGGCAGTGATGCAGTAGCTGACTGGCCGATATTGAACGCACTTATTAATACCGCAGGCGGTGCAAGCTGGGTATCCTTCCATCATGGTGGAGGAGTAGGTATGGGTTATTCATTACATGCAGGTATGGTGATCGTGGCTGATGGGACTAAGGATGCAGAAGAGCGCCTGCACCGGGTATTGTTTAATGATCCTGCTATGGGTGTTATAAGACATGCGGATGCAGGATATGATATAGCGGAACAAACAAGTAAAAAATTCAGTTTGAATTTATAAACAACATGGGGAAGTCCGCCGCGGTGGATTTGGGTTTTTTATGTATCGAATAGGGCAAGGAATAGATTTTCATAAGTTGGTGGAAGGCAGGGAATTCTGGCTTGGGGGTATTCTTATACCTCATACCAAAGGCGCGCTTGGTCACTCTGATGCGGATGTGTTACTTCATGCTATTTGCGATGCCCTGTTAGGCGCGGTGAACCTTGGCGATATAGGCCAGCATTTCCCGGATACAGATGCGGCATACAAAGGCATAGACAGTAAAGTGATATTGCAAAGGTGTTACCAGCTTGTGTGCGAGAAAGGCTACACTCTTGTAAATATCGACAGCACTGTATTATTGCAAGCCCCAAAGATCAGGAAGTATTTGGATGAAATGAGAACGGTCATAGCGGAGATACTGAATATTCCTGCTGACGATATTTCTATAAAAGCAACCACTACAGAGCATCTGAGCTTTATAGGCAGGGAAGAAGGGATAGTAGCTACCGCGAATGTGTTGCTGCGAAAAATATCAGATTTGTAAATTATGGATAGCCATGATGGGGCATAGCGTGCTATTGTTTTAGACTTTCTACAAACATATAGCCCTGATGGGGCAGTCCCGGTTTATTATACTCTTGCGTTCTTTATCTCTTCAACAATACCGGGGTCAAGTAATGTAGAAGTATCGCCAAGCGCATTCATTTCACCTTCAGCTATTTTACGCAGAATGCGACGCATGATTTTACCGCTTCGTGTTTTGGGCAGCCCAGTTACAAACTGAATTTTATCCGGGCGGGCTATGGGGCCTATGATGCGGGTTACGGTTTGCAGAATATCAGCCCGCATTAGGTTTGCATCTTCGGGAAGTTTATCAATGATGATATATGCATAAATACCTTGCCCCTTTAAGTCGTGGGGATAACCTACCACAGCGCTTTCAAGCACACCGGTATGCATATTTATAGCATTTTCCACTTCGGCAGTACCTATACGGTGGCCGCTTACATTCAGCACATCATCCACACGGCCGGTAATGCGGTAGAAGCCATGCTCATCGCGGTAGCAGCCGTCACCTGTGAAATACATATCAGGGTATGCTGCGAAATAGTTGAGCCGGCAGCGCTCATGGTCTCTATATGTGGTGCGTATCATTGAAGGCCACGGGAACCTGATACAAAGGTTGCCGCTTACATTATTTCCGGTTATTTCTTTTCCTTGTTCATCCACCAGTACCGGCTGTATGCCGGGTACCGGCAAGGTAGCATAGCCCGGTTTGGCCGGGGTAACACCTGCAAGGTTTGTTATCATTATTCCGCCGGTTTCTGTTTGCCACCAGGTATCCACAATGGGACAGCGTTTTTTTCCTATATGCTCATCATACCAATGCCATGCTTCTTCATTTATCGGTTCGCCAACAGTACCTAATACTTTTAAGCTATCCAGTTTTTTGCCTTCCAATGGTTTGAGGCCGTATGCCATGAGGCTGCGTATGGCTGTGGGAGCTGTATAAAGAATGTTTACCTTGTGCTTATCCACTATATCCCAAATGCGGCCCGCGTCAGGCCAGGTGGGAATCCCTTCATACATTAATGATGTACCGCCGGCGCACAGTACGCTGTAAACGATATAAGTATGCCCGGTGATCCATCCTATATCAGCAGTGCAGAAATGAACATCGCCTGGTTGGTATCCAAATACATTTATGAAGGTGTAGGTGGTATAAACCATATAGCCACCGGAGGAATGTACTACGCCCTTTGGTTTGCCCGTAGAGCCTGAGGTATAAAGTATAAAGAGCGGGTCTTCGGCATCCATTTCTTCGGCTGGTATTAGAGGATTGCCCTGATCTTCTACTTTTTGTATTTCTTCATCCCACCACACGTCCCTGTCTTTTATCATGCTTACGGGGGAGTGGGTGCGGTTATATACAATCACTTTTTTTACAAAAGAGCAGGTTACCAATGCGTCGTCTATGATGTTTTTTAGCGGGATGGCTTTACCGCCCCTGAACGCGCCATCGCAGGTGATAATGAACTCAGCCCTTGCATCGTGCAGTCGGTCTGCTATGCTTTGCGCGCTAAATCCGCCAAATATCACAGAGTGTATGGCCCCGATGCGCGCGCAGGCAAGCATAGCAACGGGCAGTTCCGGTACCATACCCATATATATACATACGCGGTCTCCTTTTTTTACGCCATTGTTCCTGAGCACATTCGCGAATTGGTTTACCCTGAAATGGAGTTCTTTATAACTGATGACACGGGGAGGCTCTTCTTTGCCGTTAGGCTCCCAGATAATTGCCGGGCGATCGCCTGAAGCTTGCAGGTGGCGGTCTATACAGTTCTCGGTAATGTTCAGCTTACCATTTATGAACCATTTTACATCAGGCGTTTTAAAATCCCATTCCAGGACTTTATCCCATTTTTTTCTCCATAGAAATTGCCCGGCAATATCGCTCCAGAATTGTTCGGGTTGCTCAACACTGAGGCGGTAGGCTTGTTTGTATTCATCATAAGATTTTAGCTGGAAAGAGAACATAATAATGTGAAAATTTGAAAATGTGCAAATGTGAAAATAGAAAAAATGTCTGAATGTTCCTCCTACGCCAAGGCTTCGGCGGCTAAAAAAAATTTTGTCGGACGAGAAAAAATAAAAAAATGTGCCTCAATTTCTAATTTGTATCAAGTGCTTTTTAATGTAGGGTCTGAGACCTTTGTGGCGCGCATGGATGGATACCATGCGGTCAGAAGCCCCACTAACAATATGGTGACGAAAACGAGTGCGAAATCAGACAACTTCAGTTTTACAGGGTAAGCATCTATTAAAAAAGCGCCTCCAACTTTAACGAACCCATATTTTTGCTGGAGCAAGGATACCCCGGCCCCAAGCAATATGCCTGCAATTCCACCTGTCATAGCCCAGAGCACGCCTTCCAGCAGAAATATTTTTCTTATGGCAGAGGATTGGGCGCCCATAGCTTTGAGGATGGCAATATCTTTTTGTTTTTCGAGCACTAACATGGACAATGCTCCCACCAGGTTGAAAGATGCGATCAGCAATACGAGGACAAGTATGGCATAGATCGCCCATTTTTCCGCGCTCATGACCAGGTATATGCTTTTGTTCTGCTCGTAGCGTGTTTCCACTTTACAGGCAGCGCCAAGCAGTTGTTCCAATTGTTTTTTTATATCATTTACAGCTCCGGGAACTGCACTTATCTCAATTGAGGAGTAGCGGCCCTTAGCAAAGAATAAATTCTGCACTAATGATAAAGGCGCGAGAATGTATTTACCATCAAATTCATCTCCGATTCGGAATACACCGGCCGGATGCAGCTTTAAAGATTGAAAAGCAGACAAGGGGTTAGCTTCAGGATTAGTAACAGCAGGATTAACGTATAACAGTTCTATGTAACTGTAAATATTATTTACATCTGCAGCCAGTTCCTTCATTGTGCTTTGGCCGACGATGGCGGTATATGGCTGGCCTGCAGATACAGAATCATCACCTGCTTCTATGTATTGCGTTACTTCATTTACATTAAAGTAGTTGTTGTCAATGCCTTTGAGCGTTATTACTTTCTGCTGGTTATTATTGTTGACAAAAACATTGTCTTCCAAAACGGTGGTCATGTTACGCACGCCATTTATGTGCTTTATCGTATTGAGTTTCGCGGTATCCAGTTGAAAAAATTTACCACGGGCTACGGTTATTCTTATATCAGGATAGAATGCTTTGTACATGTCTTTTACAACAGATTCCAATCCGTTAAAAACAGAGAATACCATGATCATGGCAGCGCTGCTTACCGCAATAGCTACCATGCTGATACGCGATAGTATAGGAACAGCGTTAGCCGAACGTTTGCCACGCAGGTATCTAAATGCCAGTTGCCATATAAGCGTACGATCCAAGAGGGGTATTCTGAATTTTAGGTGAATAATTTTGTGCTACACTTCTTTGCGTGGAGCGGGTGGTTTTGTATTACGCTCCTCGTTTATTTTTTTAAATATTTCTTCCATTTTAAATACATGATCAAGCGTATCATCCGAGAAGAATGTAAGCTCCGGGACGCGGCGCAATTGGTTCTTTATCCTTTGTCCGAGGAGTTTTCGCCATTCCCAGCTACGTTCTTTTATTTTATGCAGTAATGCGGCAGGATCCTTTACCTGGAAAAAGCTAAGGTAAACACGGGCTTCGAGCAGGTCAGGTGTGATCATAACTTTGGAAATGGAGATCATTCCGCCGTCAACAATATTCATTCCCTCTCGCTGAAAAATGTCGCTTAATTCTTCCATTAGCAATTTGCCAACCTGTTTCTGCCTTTTATTTTCTTCCATATTTATTTTATTACTCGATAAAGTTAGCAATTTAATATTGTGGGTATGGCCTAAAGGATGTTAAAAAGATGCCGGGATATGGGGAATTAATCATAATTTACTAAATTCGTGGTTTATTCGGAAGCATGAAAAAAGCATTTATTACGCTCTGCGGCTGTGTATTGGTTTTTGCAGGTTGCATGGAAAAGGGGCCACCTATCAATTTCGCGAATGTTGTAGTCGCCGATACGACCTACCTGGTATCGCCGGTACCTGCTGCCGACCCTCATAATGTTCTGGCAGAAGAGTTTACCGGCCAATCGTGCCCGAACTGCCCGGCTGCACATGATCTGCTTACCTCTTTGGCCGCTACAACTAATCCTATGAGGCTGAATGTAATTGGCCTATATATATATCATGTAACCCAGGCAAACCCTCCAAGCGGTGCAGCATATGATTTTCGCACCCAAACTGCAACAGATATAAGTAGCAGTATATACTCAGGTGGCCCGGCATCAGGCATACCTTGTGGAGGAATAGACAGGGTCCCTGTTGGCGGCACTCTGTTCCCTTATTCTTCCTCATGGACAGATGCATACAATCAAAGGCTGAATATGACAGACTCTGTAAACCTTTCTGTAACAAGCGGCTATAATGCTGTTGATACTACTGACACCATTACTGCTACTGTCACCTACACAACGCAGGTATCTACACAGCAAAACTTATCAATAGCAATTGTAGAAGACAGTATTATAGATCTACAGGATATGCCCGCGGGCATTAATAACAATTACCTATTTACCAATGTATTCAGGGGCATGGTAACATCAGAACCTTATGGCGACCCGGTATCGTCAAAACTGGTGGTAAAAGCGCCAGGCACAAGGAATGTACGTACGTATATTTACAAGGTCAATTCGGCATGGAAAGCAAAACATTGCAGGATTATTGCTTTTGTTCATTATAGCAACGCTGACCCGACAAAGAAGGATGTATTCCAATCGGTCCAAACTAAAGTAACGCCTTAAAGGAGCAACTACTTTCAATTATTTTGCCTTGTCATGCAGGACAAGGCATTTTATTATTAAATAACCAAAAAGTGAAGTATTTTAAATTAACTGTTTTTCTAAGTTTTACATGCCTTTTGTTTGCGGCCTGCGAAGGATGTAAAAACGGTGGTGAGCAAAAAAAGACCGTACTTGCTGATACAGCGGGGGTGAATCCTGAAAATGTTCCCGTATTTAATGAGGACAGCGCTTACGCATATATAGCGGGCCAGGTAGCTTTCGGGCCTCGTGTACCGGGCTCTGCCGCCCAGGTAGCATGTGCCAAATGGATAGAAAGCAAGCTGAAGCCCTTTTGTGATACTGTTTATAAACAGGAGGTGCAGGTAACCGGGGGCGATGGCAAATCCCTTCCCTGTATCAATCTTATCGGGGCCATTAATCCTGCGGCGAAAAGGAGGATACTTTTTTTAACGCATTGGGACAGCCGCTCATGGGCAGACCAGGATACTAAGGATAAGAACAAGCCTGTATTAGCGGCAGATGACGGCGGCAGTGGTGTGGGCGTATTACTGGAAATGGCGCGCGTACTCAAGATGCATGGATTGCCGTCGTCTTTAGGAATTGATATACTATTTACCGATGTGGAAGATTACGGCAAAAGCGAGTGGGGGGATAATTCTTACTGCCTCGGTACTCAATACTGGGCGCACCATCCGCACATACAAGGTTATAAAGCCGGTTTTGGGGTGCTGTTGGATATGGTGGGTGCGCGCAACGCCCAATTTCCCCTGGAACAGTTCTCTACCATAAATGCAGGTGATGTGCAGCAAAAAGTATGGCAGGCGGCAAATAATGCGGGCTACTCCTCTTACTTCCCTTATGTAGTAAGCGCCGAGATCACTGATGACCATGTGCCGGTAAACAAGATTACCGGCATTAAAACAATAGATATTATTAACCTTACCCAGAATCCCGAACAGCCCTTTGCAGCACACTGGCACACTCATGCCGACGTAATGGGTATTATAGATAAAAATACGCTGAAAGCCGTAGGGCAGACTTTACTGCAAACCATTTATGAACAGGCGCATGCAACTGCTCCGGCCCAATAACCACGGAAAAGACCAACAAAAAGTTATCTTTTATTATTCATGATTGCTGTATCTTGTTCTCTGTCCGTAGAATAGTATATTTGCCCAATAATCATCCCGATTCGGGGGACAAAATCATTGAATATTGAAGTACCGTAATGCCATACTGATAGTTTTACTGATCATCATTGCCGACCAGGTACTTAAAGTATATATTAAGACACATTTCTGTAACGGCGATGATGTGAAGATATTGGGAAGTTGGTTCAGGCTGCATTTTATTGAGAATGAGGGCATGGCTTATGGAATGAAACTCAGTGAATCTGTTGTTGGTAAATTATTGCTCTCTTCTTTTCGGGCGATAGCTGTAATTTTTGGGTTTTATCTGCTAAGAAGGTTAACGAAAAAAGGATATGGCAGGGGCGCTATTATTTGCGGATCGCTGATACTTGCCGGCGCACTGGGCAACCTGATTGATAGCCTATTCTATGGGTTGATCTTTACAGACAGCCCATACTCTTGCATGTACAGCAATTACGATAATATGCACAGCCTGTTACTTAATCATAACCAGACCGCTATCGCTCATCTTACCAGTTTCGGACATGGATATGGAAAATTTTTGCAGGGCAAGGTTGTGGATATGCTTTACTTCCCCATAATAGATACAAGGATGCCGGGATGGGTGCCATTTATGGGTGGGAAGAACTTTATTTTCTTTGAACCCGTTTTTAACATCGCTGATGCTGCAATATCTGTAGGTGTAATTACGCTTGTACTCTTTCAAAAACGGCTTATTCATAAAGTAAAACCGGATGACAACCTGGTAACACAATAGATTATGGAAGAAAATCTGATATCAATAACGGTGTGGCTGTCGGGGCGCAGCTACCGTATTCGTATTAACCCGGAAGAAGAATCAGCCGTGCGCAAAGCAGTGAAGTTGGCTGATGAAAAGGTAAATGAAATGAGAACCCATTATGCCGGCAAGGACGACCAGGATTTTATGGCCATGACGCTGCTTAGCTTTGCCGCCGACAGCGCGGTTGAATCTTTTAATCATCCGTTGCTGCAGGATGAATTGAATAAAATGTCTAAGAAGATAGATAAGGTAAACCCCAACCCCTAAAGGGGCTTACCGGCAGGCAGGTTTAGGGATTTAGGGTAACATTACCTCCATCTTACTGCCCCTTGATCCTTTAATGAGAATAGAACTATTCTCAGGCCGATGTAATTTAATATAAGCGGCTGCGTCTTCAGAATTTTCAAACCAGGTATAGTTGTTATGTACCTCTTTAAATTCTTTACCTACCAGTATCACGTCTTTCCATTGGTATTTTGAAATGAGCGCTACCAGTTCCCGGTGTTCATATTGTTCTTCAGTGCCCATCTCCTTCATACCGCCTATCCAGAGCATTTTATCGGGCAGGCCTGATTCTGCAAAATTGAGGATTGCAGCACGCATACTTGTGGGGTTGGCATTGTAAGCGTCGAGTATTATTTTGTTGCTTCCTCTTTGTATCCATTGAGAGCGGCTGTTGTCGGGGTTATAATTAGCAATGGCATTTTTTATTTCGTCTATCGAAATTCCAAAGTGCAGCCCAACAGCGATCGCCGCCATAACATTCGGAAAATTATAAGCGCCTACGAGGTGTGTATCCAGTACTGTTTCGGTATGAGATGTAAGTATGGCTACCTGCAGGAAAACACCATTCATCAATGGCTTGCCTGTATAGTCAGCGGCTGTACTGCCATAGGTAACCTGCTGTTTTATACCCTTTGCCATTGGTTGCAGGTAATCAAGGTCTGTGTTGCGGAAAATAACGCCTTCATGATCTTTTAAGAAGTCATATAGTTCACCTTTTCCTTTACGTACACCCTCTATGTTGCCAAACCCTTCTATATGCGCCTTACCGCAGTTGGTAATGATGCCATGCGTGGGCATAGCTATCTCACAGTATCCTGCTATTTCTTTCTGATGGTTGGCGCCCATTTCTATGATCGCCATTTGGGCATCCTGTTTTATTTTAAGCAAGGTGAGCGGTACACCTATATGATTATTGAGATTGCCCTCAGTGGCATAAGTGTTGAAACGTGTGCGCAGCACCGCAGCCAGTAATTCTTTGGTTGTAGTTTTGCCATTGGAGCCGGTTATAGCGATGAAGGGTATTTTAAACTGCCGCCTGTGGTAATTAGCGAGTTGCTGCAATGTGGTAAGCACATTGGCTACTACAATACATCTGTCATTATGAGCATAGGCGGCATTATCAACAACTGCATAAGCCGCACCTTTTTCCAAAGCCTGTGCTGCGAAGGTATTACCATCAAAGTTAGCGCCGCCGAGTGCGAAGTAAATACCACCCTCAGTGAGCTTGCGGGTATCGGTTTGTATTAATGGGTTTTGGAGGTATAATTTATATAATTCAGCTATTTCCACTTAAAATGATTTTATGTAAAAATAAAGAACCCTCCCGATACTTCGGGAGGGTTCCGCAAATTAGCTGTTGTAATTATTATCTTTTATGTCTTTTTTGATTACCGAAACTATTACCACCTGGTTGCTGGTCGCCATCAGGGCTGCCAAGGCGATCCATTACGCAACGGAAGCCAATAGTGCAACTGGACAAGTTGCCCTGCATGTAACGGCGGGTGCCGGGAGACATCCAGTATGCGCGATCTGCCCATGAGCCGCCTTTATATACTTTCGTAGAGTCATTGATCAAGGTATTCAGACCATAAGCATAAGTAAACTGTGATAAAGTATCCCCATCCTTATAGCTGCTGAGGTCGCCTGTTCTTGTTTCATAACGACCGTTAGCAAGTAATTCAGCGCTGGTAACATTTACAATTGGAATATGCCCGATACTATCTTTTTCTTCAAGCGTACCATCATCCTGTACTTTTGAATGGGTATAAATATTACCGCGGAAGGGACGGAACTCATTAACATCTTCATGAGAAGATGGGCGATAAGTATCCATCACCCACTCGTTTACGTTGCCGGCCATGTTATATAAACCAAAAGCGTTTGGCAGGTAAGATTTTACGGGCGCTGTAACATCAGCGTTATCGTTAAGCCCGCCCGCAACACCCATCGCATCGCCCTTGGCACGCATAAAGTTACCTTCAAATTCGCCCTGGTATTGGTTATGAAGGCCATAACGTGTTGTATTTTTAGGACCCCATGGTATAGTATTACGATCTGTAACAACTTCCTCCCCACGACGGCGTTTATTTTCAGGGCTTGGGTTGTTGCCAATCAGGCCAAGCGCTGCATATTCCCATTCAGCTTCTGTAGGCAGGCGGTAATCAGGAAGGAAAACACCATCAGTCTTGTTCCATGGACGTTCACCTGATCCATTCTTGTCAAGGTCTGCACGTATATTTTTCCCTTTTGTTCCTTCATACTGTCCGACCATGTAAGTTTCGGTAGTAAAAACGTCCTCGCCTGATTGGTCAACGTTTGTTTTTAATGCATTAGTACGGATCAGTAAAAACTCATTTACGCGGTCAGTACGCCATTGGCAAAAATCATTCGCCTGGTACCAGTTTACACCTACTACCGGGTAGTAATTGTAAGCGTTATGCCAAAAATAATTCTTTACGTAAGGCTCATTATAGGAAAGGGCGGAGCGCCAAACCGAAGAGTCGGGCATTGCCTGTTGTATGATATTCTGGTAATCTGACCCATAAACACGCCCAAGCCAATAGATATATTCACGATACCAAATATTAGCAACTTCACATTCGTCCATATAAAAAGAAGAAACAGAAACCGTGCGTCTCATGCTGTTATTCTCTAAGGTTGGCATTTCATCGTCTGTAGCGCCCATTGTAAACCGGCCGCCCTGTACGAATACCATGCCTACCGGAGTCTGCTGGCCTTGATAATCCATAACTTGAAAGCCACCCCAGTTCTTGTCATTGAGCGGCCATGAGGTTACCCGTGAAACCCCTTCACCTTTTCCTTTTTTTGCAGCATTTTTAGAGCATGCAACCAGAAAAGTAGCTGCTCCTATGCACAGCAATCCAATACCAATGAGTTTTCTTTTCATAATCAAGCTAAAATATTTACACTAAATTAGTAAGTACAGTATAAAGT
>JBIOGX010000032.1:0-13107 GCA_044448445.1 Chitinophagales bacterium | reverse complement strand
CTGCCTACCGGCAGGCAGGTTTAGGGGTTTGGGGTTGTTTTTCCTTCTTAGCGGGGTGCGAAGGTATGGACTTATTGCTGAACGGCAAAATTGTTTTTGAAATATTCTTTCGAAAACCTCCTTTCGCCCGCCCCGCAACACTTTTAAAGAACTTTTACCCTCCCCTTTTTTCCCTGCCTGCCGGCAGGCAGGTTTAAGGGAGCGCAAAGTTAAATCATTTGCAAACCTGGCCAAATTCATTTTTACCTGTTTCCTGGCAATGCTGCAAATTAATTGCGCCCGCGGTGAGATAGGCAGGGTCTGCAAAGATACAACAGTAATACGTTTCAGCAAATGGTTTTTATATGATTTTCATCATATAATTTTAGAAAATTGTAATCCGAAAGAACGATGCGCGGCTTTCTTATACTGTAGCTTCCCCATGCGATTTGCCTGAAGTAAACATAGCGCTCACCAATAAAACAAACAACGAAATATAAAAGACAAACATTGGAAGGCGGATAAGCACCTGCATTTTTTGAGAGCCGAGCATATCGCTAAGCCCGGACATTTTAGCGGATGGAAAAAACTTAGTGAGGAAGGCTCCATGAGAATCAAAAAAAGCATATTCGGTAATGTACGTTAGCGCCAATACCGCATAACCCAAAGCAAGAAAATTTTTCAAGCCCCGCGAAGAAATACAGTATAGAATAACGGCAAGTGGAAAATACCAGTTAATATAAGGCGGTGAATACCCTGGCCCGAATGTAGGGATAGCTATAAGAAACAGCAGGGAAATAATAATTAATCGCTTTGGCTTTAGTATTTGGGTATGATACCCCCACCATGTAAGATATAGCAGTGAGCCTGATATTATTATGGGCGAAAGTTTCCGGTACAGATCAATAAGGGCGTCGGTTTTCAGCAATCCAAGTATGCCTGTAAACCCATACCATCCTGACATGGAGCGGTAAGAGATAACATGATTTATTACGCCCGTATGCCCAAGCGAAAAAATTATACTCATTCCAATAGCAACAGGCGTGAATAACAGCATAAGCCCGAAGAATATAGTCGTAAATTTTTGGTTCCTGATACCAATAGCCAGCAAGGGAGATAAGATCACCGGTACTGTTTTGGTAAGGATACCTATACCGAGGAAAAAACATGCTATCAGCCAGTTAACGGGAGAATGGCCGGTATAAAAAAGCAGTAAAGCAGCAACAAAAAGGAGCACCCAAAAACCTACAAACACATCGAAATTACAATGCTGGCAGCTTAGCAATATGCAAACAGGATTGAGCGCCACACCAAAAATCAGCACTTTGGCAGGTTTTTGTACATTAAAGAACTTGCGCAATACGAGGTAGCAGGCCAGCAAGGTCATTGCTTCTCCGCCAATTAATACCAGTTGGATGATCAGTGTGGGAGATACCGCAGTGAATTTTGAAATGATATGAACACCGTAAAGAACCTGCATCCAAAAAGGGGGCCAATTAAGTACACCTGTAACAGAGTATGGATTCCCCTCGTTCTTTAAAATATCAATTACATTCAGCCATGCATAAAGGTCTTTGGAATAAGTATGCGGCATGAGTATGATAAACAGCAGCCTAACCAATATAAAAATGGTAAACAGCAATAAAAGCCGGTAAATATCATTACGATATTTCTGAGTATAGGCCATGGGATGGAAAGATAATACAAATTAAAATAAAAAATTAATTGCGATATCGGCGGTGGTGTATGACCGGACATCTCAGAAAATAACCTGTAACCGAAAAGTATCCCTTGTATTTGCCATCTTCAGCCAGGAAAAATAGTTCAGAAAGATAAGAAAAGATAACAAAATATATTGCAAATAGGTATCTTGCAATTACACCATACATTGTTCACCACCCGCTAATGAATGTGCAATATACCAACCTGACAGATGGGGAATTGCTGCTCGCATACCGTGCAGATGGCGACAACAAGTGGCTGGGGTACCTGTTGCAGCGTTATACTACCTTGCTGCTGGGTGTTGCGCTTAAATACCTCAGGAACAAAACCGAGGCCGAAGACGCGGTACAGCAGGTATTCATGAAAGCGCTGACCCATATACCTAAGGAAGAAATACTTAACTTTAAAGGATGGCTGTATATACTGATGCGCAATCATTGCCTGCAGCAGCTCCGTGATAAAACTTATAATGCTGATGAGGCAGCGTTGGCGCAGGTATCCGCTACAGAAACAGACCGGGAAGAGATACAGCGGCATGAGCATACCCTGCAGCAGATGACTGAAGCAATAGAACTCCTCAATGAAGAGCAAAGGAAAAGTATAGTGCTTTTCTACCTGAAGAAGTATAGCTATGAGCAGATAATAGCACAGACCGGCTTTAGCTTTTTGCAGGTAAAGAGCTATATTCAGAACGGCAAACGTAATTTGAAAACCATTTTATTAAAAAAAACCGGCAATAGCCGCCTATGAGCGACGAAAACAACATATTATCCACAGGCCACGGGAATGGAGGAAAAGAAAGGCTCCCGGAAGATAAGCTGATGGCTTATCTTGAAGGCAAACTTTCCGCCGCCGAGCAGCACGAGGTAGAGCTTTGGCTTGCTGACGAAGGGATGGAAAGTGATGCGCTGGAAGGGTTGCGCAAATTAAAACCGGAAGAAACAATGTATTCGGTGAACAAGCTGAACCATAACCTGCGCAAAGCCATGTTAAGCAAAAAGCGGGTGCGCAGACGGCCGAAAACAGATCAATTCACCTGGATAGCAGTGGTCATTATTCTGTTACTCATAGTTGTTGCTTATCTTGTGATCAGGAAAGCAATGTAGAATGACTCAATGGCTCAATGTAATTTGACAATATAACAATTGGGGTAGCCTATTTGTTTTTTTGACTTTTGAATTTTTACTTTTGAATTTGTAATGAAGAAACTGATTTTTTGTGTAGGGCTGTTGTTGTTATTTGGGGGCGCTTACGCACAAACTGACAGCGTGCATGTATGGAACAAATGGTGCGCTAAGAAAGATACCCTGTTGCTTTTCACTGCTGCAAACAACGTGATACAGGTATATTGCCAGGGCCTGAAAGCAGATGAAATAAAGCTGAAAAGCCTTGATAATACTTTAAGGATCGGTAACCCGGAAATAAAAGGGGATACGGTTTCCGTACTGGCAATGCCATACCCGGACAAAGCAAAGAATAAGAATAAGGAAATGCGCCTGGCGGTGATGTATAAGAAAACAGGGAAGATGATCAAAACGGTCAACTTTAACAGTGACAATGTACCGCCCCTTGTAGCAAGGGTAGGCAAGATACAAGGCACCGAGGCGCCACGGAAAGACATTTTAGCCCAGTCATCTCTGTTCGTAGCCTTTCCTAACTCATTATACAGCTATCCATACAGGATCAAACAGTATATCTTTAAGATAAGTACGCCCAAAGGAGGCGCTATTATAAATGGGAACGGCATTTTCCTGTCCAAAGAAATAATGCAGGAAATAAAAGACGCTCCGGCAGGAACAATTGTGGAATTTACCGGCATCAAAGCCACCTGCCCTGAATGTGTTACCCGAACGCTTGATGATATTAAACTGAAGATCAAATAATTATGTGAAAATGCGCCAATATGCAAATGTGCAAATGAATTACTCAATGTGTAAATTTGTTAAAAAGTTAAAAGGTTAATTGGTTAGCCAGGTAATTACTCACACGGGAACATTGAGTAATTGAGCCATTTCGGAATTGAGCAATTAATACTTCCTGTCTATAACATATTTCACAAGTTCTTCCATGGCTTGCCGCGCAGCAGAATCAGGATAGGTATGTAATAATTGTAAGGCTTCCTCCTTGTATTGCTTCATTTTTTCCTGCGCATAAGCTATGCCGCCATGTTGTTGTACGTATTTTATTACTTCATTCACTTTGGTTCTGTCTGTACTGT
Organism: Chitinophagales bacterium; assembly: GCA_044448445.1. GTDB lineage: Bacteria > Bacteroidota > Bacteroidia > Chitinophagales > Chitinophagaceae > Nemorincola. The sequence goes on along the minus strand of JBIOGX010000032.1, from coordinate 9,188 downwards.
GGTTCTTCACTATATATATGATCCTGCGCCGGGTAGCTGCATCTGTATGCTGTAATGTATAGATCAGCGGCAGTGTCATTTTCTTTTCTTTGATATCTATACCGGTAGGCTTGCCTATATTATCCTGCCCATAGTCAAACAGGTCGTCTTTTATCTGGAAGGCTATACCTATTTTTTCACCAAAGAGGCGAAATTGTTCGGAAACCGTATCGCTGGCTGTAGCCGAATACGCTCCTGCAGCGCATGCAGATGATAATAAGGACGCTGTCTTAGCCCGTATAATTTCAAAGTAAACCTGCTCATCTATATCTAACTTCCTGGCTTTCTCCATTTGCAGCAGTTCTCCTTCACTCATCTCTTTCACCGCTCTCGATGTGAGCTGCAATATCTTATAATCTCCATTGTCTATAGACAGCAGCAGCCCCCTGGATAAAAGATAATCACCGACAAGCACAGCCACTTTATTTTTCCACAAAGCGTTTATCGAGAAAAAATCTCTGCGCTTCATTGAATTATCCACAACATCATCATGTACCAGCGTTGCGGTATGCAATAATTCAATGAGTGAAGCCGCCCTGTAGGTGACCTCATTTATTTCCCCGGCTATTTTAGCTGAAAGAAATACGAACATAGGACGCATCTGCTTACCCTTACGCCTGATGATAAACCGCATAATGCGGTCGAGCAGGTGATTTGAGCTTTTTACATGTTCTGAAAACTTCTTTTCAAATAATGCCAGTTCCGCTCCTATTACTAAATGTACAAGTTCCATGTAATACCCCGGGTTCGTATAAAATGTAAAAGTCGGAAATAAGAATTTTATTCAACACTATTTTTTTATTGGCACAATCATTGATGCACAATAAAACGGGAAAATACAGGTTTATTAGATTGGTTGTTTGTTTTTTGATTTGCTCCTATATACCTTTACATTTGTTCTTGTATTCCTTTACCATTGTATTTTTACTAATTACGAAAATATAAAATACAAATTCACATACTATGCTCAATAATAAGCGCTTACTACTTACAGGACTCTGTGTTTTATTGGCACAGCCACTCTTTGCACAGGAAAGCACTCCCCAGGATAACAAAACAAAGGCCGATACGGCCACACATCCCGCTGCGGCAGCCCAGTGGTCGAACCGTGACATGACCTACCGCGGTAAGAATTATGATGTATTAGACTCTTCTTACTACCCCAAATTTCGTAGCAAACAATTTCACAAATATATTGACCACCAGGAAATATTTCCCCCAAAGCCGCGTAACCAGTGGGAAGTAGGCTTTGGCCTGGGGTTGTATAACGTTATCGGTAATGTGCCAACCCTCATGCTTTGGCAAAAGGGTGGCGGCGGCGTAAATATCAATGTCCGTAAATCATTGGGCTATATATTTTCCCTACGCATGCAATATATATATGGCGTAGGCAAGAACCTCGACAGGCAGCCTACTACCAGTTATGACGCTCCATATACCGACTTCGGATATACACCTCGTAATTATGCCACTTCAACGACGCCTGCTAATGAAGTTTACCGCGCTACCCGGACGGAAGCCTCCCAGCTTTCCCTCGACCTGATGTTCAACGCATACAATATTAATTTCCACAAGGCGCGCAACGCTGTTTCCTTCTTTGGTTATTTTGGTATCGGGGCATTAGGTTATAAAACACGGGTTAACGCCCTTGATGGCAATTATACTCCTTATGACTTCAGCAAAATTGTTAAAGATCCTAATGCCAAGAATAATGTTATACGCAAAGAACTGCAAAAGGGAATGGACAAGTCTTATGAAAGTGTAGCAGACAATGGCGGCGGCGGCCATATATTGGACCATAAAACACTTGATTTCGCTCCGAGCATCGGCGCAGGTGTACAGTATAAGATCAACAAACAGTTCAATGTTCAGCTTGAAGAACGCTATACTTTCCCTGTTGACGCTTACTTAGACGGATCGAGGTATGGCAAACCATTAGGTAATACAGTTACCACCGGCCGCCCAAGCGATGCAATAAATTACTTCTCTCTGAGTATTAATTATAACCTGAAGTTGAAGAAAAAAGCAGTTGAGCCCCTATACTGGATCAACCCGTTGGATCACGCATACAGCGAACTTTCTTACCCCCGTCACATGATACTGCCTAACCCGGTATTACCCGATGAAGATGGAGATGGCATCACTGATCAATTTGATAAATGCCCGAAAACACCTCCCGGCGTAGCAGTTGACAGTCATGGCTGCCCGCTGGATACAGACGGCGATGGCGTACCTGATTATAAAGACAAACAACTGATCACCCCTACGGAATGTCAGCCTGTTGACGCCGATGGCGTAGGCAAATGCCCTTGCCCTGACGCCTGCAAAGAGCTTAACAGCAAAAACAGCGCGTGCGGCGTCATAGGCGCAGGCACACTCCTTTTCACCAACAACTCCGGCCATGTAAGCACAGCCATGGAAGCGCAATTAGCTACGCTCGCGGCGCAAATGCAGGCTAACCCGAATTGTAAAGTAGTTATCCTCGGCGGCGGCAGCGGCAGTAAAATAAAAGAGCAACATTCATGGGAACATGTAAATGCGGTTATTGAGTACATGAGCGAAAAACACAACATCAGCCGTGACCGCTTTATATTCAAATATGGAGAAGCAGGCGATGAGAATATCGTGACCTACCGCTCAGCCAACGTTGACGAATCGGGTTCTTCAAACGTGCCTCCTCCGCACCCGGAAATAAAGTAAGTTAATAAGGTAAAAGGTTAATTGGGAACGCACCGAAAACCCGGTGCGTTCCTTTTTATTATACCGTTAAAACAATTATCATCGTTCCCTGGTTTTATCAGGCTGATAATAAATACAAAGGTCTTTCCTTAGTGTTGCTTGTTAATCAAACGTGAGTTCGGGAGTTAAACAATTGGATTTCATATAATTGTGTAATGTTTATTCGGGAGTAGATTTGACAACTTTGCCAAAGTTGTCAAATCTTATGGATGCGACAACGAAATACAAGTGTCTGCAAGTATTTTACACTTCAATATGGAACTCACGTTAATCTAAGGAAGCGACACATTAAAGGTGCCATTGGAAACACTGATAGTATCAGCAGCAAAATGGAATGTGCCAATTAACGATGACCCGCTGTCATTTGTTACAATAATCGCTCCTGATGTGGCATAATGCCTCATGTTCCCTAAATAATAGGTGGCTGTATTTGCCGGAGGATTGATGGTGTAAGTATTTATACCTGTGAAATTGGTTATGTGAAAAACAATTGTACTAACACTATCATTCTTTTTCCTGGTCGCAGTAATCATGAGGTTTACAACACCACTGTCATTACCTGAAAGCATCACATACGACCCGAATGCAGAATCCGTTTGCCATAAGTGACCGTTAATCATAGCGCTCATTGATACAAGAGAGTCTAAGTTATTATTGGGCTGTACACTATTACCATTAGCCGGGCCTTTGACCTTCTTACAAGCGGCAAATGAAACTAACAGCATCACAGCAATAACGACAAAAAGCCTTCTCATCTGGAAATAATTACTTACACTAAGTTAACGCTAAATTGCGGTATTTTCGTATAGATCAGAAACCCGGATCATGGCTTGTTTGCCATAAATGCTCCATTATAAATATGCAGCGTATCCTGTGTATCAAAAGAGAAGTAGCCGGTTATTGTGTTTGGAGCATAGCTGGTGATCGCAACTACGCCCCCTAAAGCATAACTCTTAATAGCGCCAAACATACCGGTATGTATATAAAAAGCGTTTGCCTGCGACTGAACTATAGAAAATACGCCCATAGTGCCTTTATACTTGGTAATGCTTATTTGAATTTTATCATAGGGATGGGCGCGGTCAGAGGTATTACCTGTGATAATTAAAGTTGTAGTACTGTCATGTATTTGTGTATCAAGGATTGCGGTCACTACTGTGCCGGCAACAAAAGTATAACTGCCAATTTGGGCGGTCATAGAAGGATTAGTAGTAGGTATGTATGGCGTATTTTTTATACACCCGGAGAAAATTATCCCCCCGATAAACAATATCACAACTGAAAAAAAGCCTTTTTTCATTTCGGTTATTTTTTGTCTTTTTATCCCACCTGTAGCTACAGATGGCAACTCCCAAACAAAACATCGCTTTTGAATGGGTGTTACATTCAAAGATATTTTCGCTAAGATAATTCAAAATAATTTCAAAAATAAAAACTTTTGAAAAGAAAGCCATCCCGATAAAAGCTATTATTTCCCAGGTATGGCCGCTCTTTTACAACCCAATGCAAAAATTTAATAATATATTTCATATTTTTGAGTAACTAAAAACAACAATATGAACTGGAAACTTATTTTTGCGCTCTCTTTATTTGGACTCGGCATGGCTTTTGCCACTGTTTATTTTATACCGTCAAATATCGAGCCTTTCTGCTGGTTGGCTATCTTTTTTATAAGCTCCTGCCTGGTAGCAAAATATGCGCCCGGTAACTACTTCCTGCATGGCTTTTTAACAAGCCTTGTTAATTGTATATGGATCACAGGCGCACATATATTGTTGTCTGATACATACATGGCTCATCATGCTAACGAAGCTGCGCAATATGCAAAGATGAACAAAGATTTGGGGCTTACCGTTACACAGGCAATGCTGATATTCGGGCCAATAATCGGGATCATTTCCGGTATTATTTTGGGACTCTTTTGTTTACTTGCTTCAAAAATATTTAAGAGATAGTGCATTTGAGGCCGGTAATACCTGCTCTAATTGTTAAAAGTTGGCCCCGGGCATCCTGTGTAGTTACCCGTTTTGTGCTATATTCCCCTATGTTTGTTATTTTTGTTTAAAAGAAGGCAGTTGAGAATATATACGCAAGGGCTTGTAAAAAAATATGGTAAGCGCACTGTTGTCAACAATGTGTCATTTGAGGTGCACCAGGGCGAAATAGTAGGTTTATTAGGCCCCAATGGCGCCGGCAAGACCACTTCTTTCTATATGGTGGTAGGGTTGGTGAAACCTGATAAAGGTCTTGTTTTCTTAAATGATGAGGATATCACCAAACTACCCATGTACAAGCGTGCCCAGATGGGTATAGGCTACCTGCCGCAGGAGGCGTCTATATTCCGGAAACTATCTGTAGAGGATAATATTTCAGCAGTGCTCGAAATGACGAAGCTAACCCACAGCGAACAGCGCAAAAAACGGGAAGAATTAATCGAAGAATTTCACCTGGAACATGTGCGGAAAAGCCCGGGAGATGTGCTGAGCGGAGGCGAAAGAAGGCGTACAGAAATAGCAAGGGCGCTGGCTGTAAACCCTAAATTCATACTGCTCGATGAACCGTTTGCAGGTATTGACCCGATTGCCGTAGAAGATATACAGGGCATCGTTGCTACTCTTAAATTCAAGAATATAGGCATCCTGATCACAGACCATAATGTGCAGGAAACGCTATCTATAACAGACCGGGCTTACCTCCTGTTTGAAGGAAGGATACTGAAAGCCGGTACGGCCGAAGAACTTGCTGCCGATGAACAGGTAAGAAAAGTATATCTTGGGCAGAATTTTGAACTGAAAAGAAAAACCAGTTTACCAATTACATAAACCTGGACACCCCTGCCCCCTAAAGAGGAACCATGAATTAAACAACTTCAAAAACGGTTAACATTAGAAAATAATTGAACAATTTTATTTTATTAAAATAGTAGCCCTACCCCAGATAATATGGGGAAGCCCCTTTAGGGGTTTGGGGTTTAGCGACTTGGGTTTATGAGCATTATCAGTCCTGCATTTAAGGGTTTTATCAAATTGCGCCAGAGCGCAATAGATAATTTCATGCACAACCCTATTGATACGCAGCAGCAGGTATTTAATAATCTGATCGGCTCTGCCCAATTTACCGAATACGGAAAGAAATACAATTTTGAACATATTGACAGCATTTCCGATTTTCAGAAAAATGTACCCATCAATGATTACGAAACACTGAAACCTTACATACAACGCATATTTGAAGGGAACCAGAACATACTATGGCCATCGCCTATTACCTGGTTTGCAAAATCAAGCGGCACTACCAGCGATAAAAGCAAATTCATACCCGTAAGCAAGGAATCCTTAGACGATACGCACTTCAGGGGCGGAAAAGACGTAATGGCGCTTTACCTAAGTGAAAATGTGCAATCGAATGTTACATCAGGTAAATGCCTGGTACTTGGCGGCAGTCACCAGATTAACCAAATGAATGCAGCCTCATTCTTTGGTGATATATCAGCCGTGATGCTGCAAAATATGCCCCTGGCTGCACAGCTATTCCGCCTGCCGGAGATTTCTATAGCGCTGATGACAGAGTGGGAAGAGAAAATAGAACGTATGGCGCACAGTACCATAAAAGAGAATGTAACCTACATAGCAGGCGTACCTACATGGACTATAGTACTTATAAAAAGGATATTTGAAATAACAGGCACCGGCAATCTGCTCGATATATGGCCTAACCTTGAATTGTACATACATGGCGGGGTTAACTTCACTCCTTACCGCAGGCAGTTCGAGCAATTCATCCCATCACCTTACATGAATTACCGGGAAACCTATAACGCATCAGAAGGGTTTTTCGCCGCCCAGGACAGGGACGATGAAGAAGGTATGCTGCTGTTTCTGAATCATGGCATATTCTATGAGTTCATGCCCATGGAGGAGTATAATAAAGAACACCCCGCTACCCTTACGCTCAAAGAAGTAGAACTTAATAAAAACTATGCACTCGTTATCAGCACTAACGGCGGACTATGGCGCTATGTGGTAGGTGATACCATACAATTCACTTCATTAGATCCTTTCCGGATAAAAGTAACAGGCAGGCTGAAACATTTTATTAATGCATTTGGCGAAGAAGTAATCGTGGACAATGCGGATAATGCCATAGCTATAGCCTGCGCAGAGACCGGGGCTATAGTATCTGACTATTCAGCCGCGCCGGTATATATGACCGGGCAAACAAACGGCGCACATGAGTGGATCATAGAATTTGATCATCTGCCTGTGTCACTTGAAAGGTTCACTACCCTGCTCGATAAATCGCTGCAGGCGATAAACTCAGACTATGAAGCCAAACGCTATAAAGACATGGCGCTACGTATGCCCATAGTGCATCAAATGCCCGCGGGCGGCTTCAAACGCTGGCTGAAAGACAAAGGCAAACTGGGAGGTCAAAATAAAATACCACGCCTTAGTAATGAACGTAAGCACCTGGAAGAAATGCTGGTGTATGTTTACCAGGTATAAGTAGTAAGCTATTTCTTTTTCGGCTTCAGTTTAGTTGCCGGTTTTATTTGCGGTTTTACAAATTCCCATTGCTTTATAGCCTCTGAAATACGTTGCAGCGAGGCGCTGTTAGCCATATACAACAGCATAAGGGGCAAAGCTTTGAACAGGCCGCGCTTGGTTGTGTTCATCAGGTCAACAAGGGGGATGAGGTAACCTAAGAGCGCCATACCTATATAAACAACCGCTACCCCATACAACAGGATAAGCGCTTCCCGGTTAAACCGGCGGAAAAAGATGAGATCAATAATTACAAGTGCACAAAAGGAAACAATGAACTAACCATATATCTCTATACCTATTGCAGAAAAAATAAGTTTGGTATTCATATCATTCAGCCTTTCAAATAAAAAAGAAATATTGCTGAATTTCACCTGGCTGGCGACATTGAAATTGAAAGGAACGAAATTCCTTACAAAAACATTCATACATACAATATAAAAAGCTATCGGGAACGCTAAAAAAATACCAAGCCTGATCGCCATTTTTTTAACCGGCAATCGTTTTTTATAAAAATAAAATGCAGGAACAGGCATAATCATCACTACCAGCGCCAATGTTTCAGTACGGATATAAGTAGCAAGGCCAAATAAAAAAGCGGAACAAATAAGGTCATTGAGGCGGTCGCTATTCACATATTTTATGATGAAGTAAAAACCACAAAAGAAAAATATCATATTGCTATAATCATACAGCAAAACGTATGAGTAGGCATAAACGTCCGGCATCATCAGGAAAAACATTAAAAGAAACCCGGCCAGTAAAGCATGTATCCGCTCCCGTAACATTGCGTACAACCACCCCAAAAAACTTATGAATAATACACTTAACCATACCTGCCCAAACGGTGAAACCAGCAGTTTGTATATGATCTGCAATGAGGTGATAAAGGGAGATTTTAAATAATTATTTGTTGATTGCAACTCAACGGTAAATACCGAACTGACCATCGTCTTTTCACGCACCGCAAATTCGGCAAGCAATTCCGGCCCTGAGAGCATATCCCGTGCATAAGGCGGTAAATAAAAGCAACGCCATACGCTGATAACTATCAACAACATAATAATAAAAATGAAGGGCCACTCATAAATTTCCGGTAAGGTCATCTTTTTAAACTTTGGGAGTTTAAAATTGATCAGCAACGGGATACAAAACAATGCGGTAAATACAGCAATTGAAATATATACCGACGCTGAATCAATAGGTATGTTTAATAGCTGTAAAATACATGGCGCAAAGGAAAGAAGCGGCACACCTGCCATCATTGAAAGGCAGAAAAGCGGTACAGGTTTCAACTCCAGCCTGAATAACCGCAAACATCCGCTCCCGGAGAGGTAGTGTGTTATCAGTAAGAAAATAAGTCCGGCTAAGTTCATAGGTATCAGTTATAAGGTTTATATAGTGTTATAATGCTATCAAGAAATTGCCTGTTATTTATATGCCTCATGACCATTTTATGATTTTCCACCATTAATGCCCAGTTAGCGCGCCCTACCTCCGGGCTGTTTTTAGCTATTGCTCTATACCCCGTAAAGTAGTAGAATACAGCCGGCTCCGGCACTTCAAATGAGCCGTCTTGCACCTTCGCCGCTTTGATGTAATCCCTCGGAGGCAGCAATATGACTACATTTTGAGCATTAAGTGAAATAAGCATCCTTTTTATTGCGCTCAATACCAGGTAGGTCGTCCCAAAGCGGGCCTCCATTCTTTCTTCCGGTGTTAAATGCCGGGACTGTTCATAGATACGGTTAGTTTCATCATTAAATTTAATATTGATCCAATGGTTATAAAATGGGATACTGAAGATCACCACTATGGCAAGTACTGCGACAAGGAATAAACTGTTCTTTTTGGTCGTCATAAGAT
>JBIOGX010000031.1:0-13297 GCA_044448445.1 Chitinophagales bacterium | reverse complement strand
TCCCAAAGTTGAACATATAACAATCGTGATCAGAACATACTTTTTTTTATTAAAAATTGAAAAGCGTATTCCATGCTTATTTACCCCCTCCAAACTTCCGTACCTTTACCCAAATGCAATCTAAAAAATATACTGTCGAAGAGATACTTGCTAATTTAAAGATAAAGGAGCTGAATGAAATGCAGGTGGCTGCCATGGAAGCGGTGGAGCAGCCTAATGATATTATACTGCTGTCGGCAACAGGCTCTGGGAAAACACTTGCCTACCTGCTGCCTGTGCTGCAACTGCTGGATGAACATAATAAAAATACACAGGCGCTGATCATAGTGCCCAGCCGCGAACTGGCGCAGCAGATAGAGGGGGTATTCCGGGCAATGGGGACATGGCTGAAAATTACAGCCTGCTATGGCGGGCACCTCAGGGAAACTGAAGAAAACAACCTCAAACAGCCACCTGCGGTGATCGTAGGTACGCCCGGCAGGCTGGGCGACCATATCCGCAGAGGGAATATTACTGTGGCATCCATTACCACACTGGTGCTTGATGAGTTTGATAAGACACTGGAAATGGGTTTTGAGGAGGAGATGAGTTTTGTGATAGGCTCCCTACCCGCTGTGAAGAAAAGAATACTGACCTCGGCTACCGAGAGCGTGAAGCTGCTGGAGTTCATAGGCTTGAAAGATGCAGTAACTCTCAATTTCCTGTCTGAAGAAAACTTAGCCACAGAAAAGCTGGCTATTAAAACGGTGCTGTCGGATGAAAAGGATAAATCGGAAACGCTCTTTAAGCTGATCTGCTATCTCGGTAACCGGTCAACGATCGTATTTTGTAACCATAGGGAGGCTGTAGAGAGAACAAGCTCCATACTTTCTGAAAAGGGCATTATCAATACCTTTTATCATGGTGGCATGGAGCAGCAGCAGCGGGACAGCGCCCTTTCGAAGTTCAGGAATGGCACGGTAAATGTGCTGGTAACTACCGACCTCGCATCGCGCGGGCTGGACATACCTGATATTCGGTACATCGTTCACTACCACCTGCCGCTGACCGAAGATAGTTTTACCCACCGCAACGGAAGAACGGCAAGGATGGAAGCAACAGGCACCGCGATACTGATCTTATCGGCCAATGAAAAATTACCAGCCTATATAGACAATGCAGAAGAAATAACCCTGCCCGAAGAATTACACTTACCCGAAGCGCCTAAGTGGACAACACTGTTCATTGCTGCCGGGAAAAAAGATAAGATCAATAAGATAGACATTGTAGGGTTCCTGTCGCATAAGGGGGCGCTGAAGAAAGAGGACATAGGGCTGATAGATGTGAAGGACTTTTTCTCGTTTGTGGCTATACGAAAAACAAAAGCAAAATAATACGCTGCACCTTATTAAAGATGAAAAGATAAAGAACAAGAAAGTGATGATAGCTGTGGCGAAGTAAGTTATTTGCAAGGGGGACGCTTGCGAATATCAGGACAAAGCGGACTTCGGCCAGTTATGGACAAAGGGGGCTATTGTTTATTTTTACAATACTTTTGTACTAAAGAAACTTTATACGTGCAAACCAACACTAACCGGCCTGAATTGAACCAACGCATCTTTTGGGATGTAAATTTCGATACGCTTGATTATGATAAAAGAGCAGGATTTATCATTGAGCGGGTATTTCAACGCGGTGATGTACCTGATATCCGCGCCTGCAGAAGATATTATGGCGATGAAAAAATAAGATCAGTTCTTACCCATGCAAAATGGTTACCACTTACCACTATTTACCTTGCATGCGCTTTATTTAGTAATGAATTAACAGACTACAGATGCTACAATACAGCACAGTTGAACCCGGGACATTGGACCTATTGAAGCAGTTGATGCAGATGCCTGAATTAAGAGATTTCTATCTTGTTGGAGGCACAGCGCTTGCCCTTTATTATGGCCACAGAAAATCAATTGATATTGACCTGTTTGCTACAGTTGATTTTCAGGCAGAAGCATTAATCCCTGCTTTGGAAAAGCAATTCACCAGATTTACTTATAATAATGCGCATAACCCGGTCGGCCTATTTGCTTTTATAAACAACATTAAAGCGGATTTTGTTAAACATCATTATTTTCCCCTCATAGATAGTCCTGTTATCGAAGATGGTATAAGGCTGGTCAGTATTAATGATATCATTGCCATGAAAATAGCCGCTATTTTAAAACGAGGCGTCAAAAAAGATTTTTGGGACATCTCTGAGTTACTTGATCATTACTCTATTGAACATTTTATTGATTGCTATAACCGGAAATATCCTAACCAACAGTTACTCATATCCATTCCACAGGCATTGATTTATTTTGCTGACGCAGAAGAAAGTGAAGATCCTGTAAGCCTGAAAGCCCAAACATGGGCAAAGGTTAAGAAACATATACAAAGCAAGGTCAATAATTTTCTAAGATAATAATATCCGGGATAAATGAATATTGAAGATTACGTTCATTCTTTGTCTTTGTGATAAAACCGCAGGCTATAGTTATTTTGACATCTTTCTTTAATAGTACTATTTTGCATGACCAATGTCTCTTTTCATTACATCACTCAATTCGGGCAGCAACGGCAATTGCTATTATATAGGTAATGAGCGTGAAGCCGTGCTTATAGACGCGGGTATATCGTGCCGAGAAACAGAAAAACGTATGCGGCGGGTGGGGTTGAAAATGGGAATGGTGAAAGCGGTTTTCATATCCCATGAGCATGGCGATCATATCCGTGGTGCAGAAGGAATTGCCGCCAAACACAAGTTGCCGGTATATATCACCGCGGCAACACTGCATCATGGAAGGCTACGTGTAAATGAACAACAAATAAAAACTTTTAAAACATTCAAACCTGTAAGAATTGGCGAACTGTCCATACTGGCATTCCCAAAACTACATGACGCTTCAGACCCGCATAGCTTTCTTATTACCGGTAATGGTGTAACCATAGGCGTATTCACTGATATAGGCGCTCCCTGTGACAATGTGGTCTCTCATTTCAAACAATGCCATGCCGCGTTCTTAGAGGCCAACTATGATGATGTGATGCTGGAATCAGGCTCCTACCCTGTTTATTTAAAGAATCGTATCCGTGGTGACCATGGGCATTTATCCAACCTGCAGGCACTGGAACTATTCACCAAACATAAGCCCGGCTTTATGAGCCACCTGTTCTTATCGCATCTTTCCAAAGACAATAATAATCCTGAACTGGCGCTTAAGTTATTCAAAAAAGTTGCAGGGAAAACAGAGATCGTTATTGCATCGAGGTATAATGAAACGGATGTGTATCATATACAGAAAGGATTGCAGCAAGTTTCAAAGAAACACAAGGCGGTTCAGCAACCAAAACAGGCTACTTTATTTTAATGGTTGATTGGCCACAGGAAATTTGTTATCAGTTTTTTTGGTCAACAGGTTGCCCAGGCTGATGAAGAAGCCGAATACCATTACAACAATGCCCAGCCACAAAACATTTATGTAAGGGAAAACAAGCGCCTTTAATACAACAAAATCAGCGTCTGTCTGCTTCACTGATATTTCTGTGGCAACTGAATCGAGTGATTTTACGATAAGATTCTCAAAACGCACATTCAGAAACATGGAGCTTACAGTGTCTTCAATATGCAGCACATCCCGCCTGTTACGAAGTATGTATATAGGGGCAACTTCATGCACCTCTTTTGCCAGTTTATCATGAACCGTGAATTTGGCCGCTACTACCAGGTCGCTGTCAACAGGTACGTATCGCTTATCATTGATCTCCCTACTCAAGCCATTAAAGACCATATAACCACTGTTCAGGAATACGGTATCTCCGGGCTTATGAACTATATGGCTTTTATAGCTAATCGTGTCTGTTTTGTTTTTATCGAGCAGCCCACCGTGAATATTGTTGAGATAGGTAAAGATGTCATAGTTCCAATAGTGCTTAGTGGAGGGATTTACAGTGAGCACACCCTCGCCTTTTGAATTGATGAAGGCATCGGGATGCAGGGTGAAATGTTCCAGCGCCTTTTTAGTTACCGAATCTTTTCTTTCAAAACTGATGTTGTAATAAATGATCCTGTCTTTTCCCTTTATGCTTTCACTGTCATTTAGATAAGTGACCCGGTAATCGCCCATTGGCGCAGGCACGCCACGGAAAATAAGCTCGTTCTCACTGTTTTCTTTTGCATTTTCCGCAGCCGTTCTTTTCCCGGGATTAAACTCATCCCCTGTTATATTAAAAGAGATAGCGTGCTTATTGTAAGAAGAAAGAAGTATGCCGAGTAAGACCATTGCAAAACCGAGGTGTGACACCGCAGGGCCAAGTTTTTTGAATTTAGCCTTTTGCACGGCTATGCCGTAATAAATATTAGACACGATACCAAAGCACGCAGCGAAAAGCAACAACTCGTATTGCCAGGTAGTAATGCTTTGCCCGAATTTTATGCCTACAGCCATTGCTAATGCAATAGCGGCGGTCAGCCCAAGACGCTTAGCTATCACTTTGCCATCGCTGTGCTTAAACCTCATATACAGTGCCGCGGCCGATAAAATACCGATGATGATGGCGACCCAAACCTGTATGTTGTTATAATGCAACATGGGGTCGGTAGGTGGCGCAAAGTCTTTGCCTGTGATCCATTTTGCCAGCGGCGCCCATACGGGAATAGAAGTGCTGATGGCTATCTGTATGGAACTCAGGAACAGTATCACGGAACCAATGAACATCCAAAACTCGCGCGTAAGCGCTTCTTCTTCAGTCTTAATTCGTGGCAGGCTTTTCCACCGCCATATCAGCATAGCCTTAACAAGAACAATCAATATTGCTATGACAATCAACAGGTGATAATAAAGGAAATTACCCTCGCCTGTAAATGCGTGTACAGAAGTCTTGCCTAATATGCCTGTGCGTGTGAGGAATGTAGAGTACCATACTAAAAGATGTGTAAGCAGCAGCAATACTAAAGTAAGGGTCAGTGCGCGCCCTGTACTTTTATATATGATCAGGGTATGCATGCCGGCAATGAGGGTAAGCCAGGGTACCAATGACGCATTTTCAACCGGGTCCCACGCCCAGTAGCCGCCGAAATTGAGTGATTCATAAGCCCATGCGCCACCCATCATTATACCTGTGCCCAGCACCGCCCCATTAAAGAGCGACCATGCTAACGCAGGCTTAATGAAGGTTTGATATTCACCCTTCCACAGAGCCGCAATGCAATAAGCAAAAGGGATTAATGTAGCTGCAAAACCGAGGAACAATACAGGGGGATGTATCACCATCCAATAGTTTCTCAGGGATACATTCAGACCGTTGCCATCCCGGATAAAGTTCATGTAATCAGGCGAGGAAAATATGGGTGCGTCCCGCATGACCTGCCTTAGTAATGCAAACGGGGTGGAACCTAACTTTATATCATTGCCAAAGTAAATACCCAGTATCATGGTAGCAAGGCAGACCTGCACCATAGCTATAATGGCCATTGTGCGTGTTTCCAGTCCTTTTGCCGTACGCATTACTACAAGCCCAAGCGCACAATGCCAGAAGGTCCACAGCATGAAGCTACCCTCCTGCCCTTCCCAAAAACACGCTAACAGATATTTGCCCGGCAAGGACAAGGAAGAATGTGACCAGGCATAATGGTATTCAAAAAGGTGGTTTTCGATGATATAAAAAAGGGCGATAAAAATACTGACTACAGAAGCTGCATGAAGCATAAAGCCGCCACGCCCAAGCAGCAACCAGGAACGGCTGTTAGCCGGGTCTGCCTGTTCGGAGCGCACAGCACGGAAGTAGCTGAACGCGCTGAACAAAGCAGCGACAAAAGATGTGATAACAAAAAAATGACCCAGTTGCCCGGGCCTCAAATGCTCTCCTATGAATTGGGTATCCATTCTATGTTAAAAAATGAGTTAATACTCATGAAAACCTTTTAACCAATTATACTTCTCACCAGGTAAATTTGTGCATAAATTTACTGCACAAGGAGTTAATCAGTTAATTTGCCACATCCCCCTTACCCCCTTCGCCCTACACAAAGCCTGCGCTAAAGGGGGAATACTACATCAAATCACTTTTGCAACATACCAAGCCTTAGCCGTTTAAAATATCGCTAACCTTTTAACTATTTTTTCCCTCCGCTACCATATCTTTCTTATACTTGGATGGGCATTTCATCTGAATCCTGGAACAGTGAAACGTACCGGCATCTTCATACCCCATCATTACGATTTGCTCAGACTTCTCAATATCCCTGGGTTTTTCGCCGTTGAAAATAACTTTGTGTATGCCACCTTCCTTGTCTTTGGCATAAAAGATAAAATGGTTAGGGTCCTTTTTCGGATCATAAACCATTTCTTTATCCTTTTGCAAATAGCCAATAACATAAATATTCTTACCGGGCCTGGCAGATGCAGATGCGAACGTCTGGTAAGAACTATAATCACCAAACGAACTCACTATGAAAGCTACACCGGCGGCAACCAATACCAACAAAATGATGTGTATTTTTTTCATCTGGTTATATGATCTGAATTTATTAATTGTTCTTAGCCCACAAAGTTACGACAAAGCATTTTAACCTTAGGAACGATGACAAAATAAAATCCACCATTTGAATGTTCTTTTCCATTTCCGCTTCGTTGCAAAAGTCCTTAAATAGCTTGCTATTCGTCCCGACGATTGTTGGGACGCCTCGCATAAAAGAAAAATAACTATCCAACTTAGTATATTTTATTTTGTCAACGTTCCTCAATTGGTTTTAATTATCGGGGAAATGGCTACTGTTATATATAAAAGCCCTCCCAATGTATTGGAAGGGTTTAAAATATAGTCAGACCAGCAGATCAGACATTATAACCCTGTTGCCTGCGGTAGGTATCATGTCCTTTATCTTCATAGCTGGTAAATACTATGCAGAAATGGCCTAATAGCGCTAAAGCCCATGCTGCCGTAGTCCAGGCTGGCCAGGGATAAGCCCAATGACCGTTATGGGGGTCATACATGAGCCATGAGAGCACAGTACAAATAGCAAATATTACACAATGCAATAAAAGCATTGATTTTTGTTTACCGGTCGGTTTTAATTTTCCTGGCATTGCGATTGATTAGATATGCAAATATACTGTACAGCAATGATAAAATAAAAGGTATTTTTGCCTTTTATTAATAATCTTGAAATTATACCTTTAGGAACGTCTTAATTAAACTTTTTCAAACTAAAACATTCAAACAACAAAACTATTATGAACAAGTTTATGAAATTGCTGATGGTTTCTATAATTACAGTTTCCTTTGCATCCTGTATTGTAGTGTACCCTGGCAGACCTCACAGGCACTGGCATCATCATTATCATCATTACAGATAGTCTAAAGTTACGCTAAATATCGCTTTATATATTGTCATGGCAACTGCTATGCAACCCATTTATTTATCATTTCTGCTAATAGTGTTATCTTTACACCTTGTTATATAACTTAATGCTTCATAACCAAGGGTCTCATTTTGTTTCTATGGAAACAAAAATCACTTCAAATAATTAATTATGAAATGGATATATAAACAGATGCTGTGTATATTGTCATTAATCCTGTTTTTCATGCTGTGCACCCCTGTTCAGAAAGCAACCGCGCAATATGATAATGTAAACGTATCCTATAATGATTTTTACCAGGACCTGGCTAATTACGGGCAATGGATAGAAGACCCTCAATATGGCTTCGTATGGTCGCCCAATGTGGATGGCACCTTCCGCCCGTATTATACAAGCGGCTATTGGGTAATGACCGAATATGGCAATACCTGGGTTTCAGAATATCCCTGGGGATGGGCATGCTTTCACTATGGACGCTGGACATACGACAATTACTATGGATGGCTTTGGATACCAGGATCATACTGGGGACCGGCATGGGTAAGCTGGCGTTATGGCGATGGCTTTTACGGATGGGCGCCGCTGGGACCAAATTATGAACCTGGCGTAACTTACGGCGATTATATTTGCCCAAATAGCTGGTGGGTATTCATACCCCCTCAGTACCTGTACACCGGCAATTATTACCATTACTGGAACGGGCCACGTGGTAATGGCCATATCATCACTAATACAACTTATGTAAACAACACCTACGTTAACAACAATATTACCTACATTACAGGCCCCCGCACCAAGGAAGTAGAAGAGTCAGGCCACCAACCGGTGCAGGTATTCCACCTTGCCCATTCAAAGAGCCTGAATACAACTGTGCATAACAATGTAGTAAAAATGTATCATCCTGCTGAAATAAAACCGGCGGCAGCTATAGAAGGACAAAGAGTGTCTCCTCCTAATATAGTCAATGCGCCTCAGCCGGTAAAGATATCACAACCTGTGAAGACAGAACCAACCACACCTGTATTCAGAAATAACCTGCCTAAAAATAACGGGCATGAAGACCCTCCCGGCGCCAACATTAATGAAACCGCAAAACCTGCTCCGCCACAGCCAAAGTATAACGGCAACCCTTATGAATATGATGTGAACAGGCCGGTTCCCCAACCTCAGCCAAGGCAGGAAACCATACCCCAGCCACCAGTGACACGTCCGCAGCCGCAACAACAACAGACGCGTCCACAGCCACAATCACAACCACAACAAAATACAAGGCCCCAGCCGGTTCAGCAGCAACGCCCACCTACTCCCACACCTGCACCTGCACCGCCGAAACCGCAAAGTGGTGATACGAGAAGATAAACATAATTATTCAATCTCAATGGGGTAATAAGGAACTGTTGCGAAATAAACTTTACATTTTAGGAAAGATGTCTTTATACCAACCCACGGTTAAAACAGTGGGTTATGGCTTTTATAGCTAATTCCTAAAATTTCACCCCTACTGTCATCGCAAGATTGTTGATACTGAAATTAGTTGTTGCTGTTGGAATAGTAGCCGCCCCTCCTGAGATTACACTGGGGATCCCATTATAAACACTATAATCAACACTGTATGGCTGTTCTTCAACCTGGTATATGCTGTGCACTATAGCAAGGTCGGTAAAGAAGTGGCGGAAATGGAACCCAACCCCACCGCTTACATCTATACGCTGTGCATTATAATCAGTAGTCTTGTATGGATTGCCATAGTAACCAAAACCAAGGCGTAACATAAAATATTTCCCAAGCCTGCCTTCTGCACCAAGCCTGAAATCAGAAGCTGCCTTGTAAGTGTTTCTTATATCCTGGTTCATAGCATCCTGTTCCGACTGATAAGAATTGCCAAATTGATCTGCAGGATACCTGTATCGCATAGTGCTGTAATTCACATACTCATAATCAGCGGTGATAAAACCAAGTTTATTAAAAATATAAGTAGCACTCAGCACGCCTTTCCAGGGAGTAGTAAATGAATAATTAAATTGGTTTTGTGCCAGCGCTCCATTATCTACAGATAAGATTATTAAGCTATCGTTATGTGTCGTGGTAATACCCGGAGTATAGACATCGGAGATAGAATAGTAAGTAGGTGAATGAAATGCAGCTCCTAAACGAAAGTTATCATTGATCTTATATATGGCGCCGATCTTAGCATTAAAACCGGTTCCGGAAATGTCAAGCGTTTGATTGTAATTAAATGAATTGAAACCATAAGGATTGCTGGCGGTGTTATCAGCAGAGAGTGTTTCCTGGTAATAAGATGTACTGTGGTAATTAACTGTTGGGATACCAATAGTTATACCCAGCATTAGTTTCTCTTTATAATTCCCACCAAGTGCAAAAAGATATTCATTGATGCCGCCGCTAACCTGTGCACTCTTCAATTGGTTTACGCCACCCGAAAAAGGCACAATGGAAGCATACTGGCCGGCAGCATTTTGGTTTAGCAGGTATGATTGATACCCGATATAACCAAGCGCGCTTGATGGACCCGCAGCGCTTGCATCACCCGGATATTGGTTCGCATCCGACTCAAATACCTGTGAGCCGGAACTTGTAGTATTTTTTCCACTGTATGTGTAACTATAATTAAAATCAGCAGACCTGTTCATGCCAAAAGCGAAAGAGACAGCCTTCCAACTTCTCTGCTCATAACGTTTCCCTTTAGGAGCGCTTGTAAATACAAGCCCGAAATTATTGATATTAAAATGAGTGTTATTATCGCCGGTAGTTGTTCCCATATATTGGCTGCTTGTCCCGTTGAGCCTTAATGATGGCGTAATGGTAAATTCCGAACTACGGTAAACGCCCAATCCTGCCGGATTGACACTGATAGAACTAAAATCACCACCTACCGACCCCAGTGTGTTTCCAAAGCCCATAGAGCGTGCAGAGCCTTGTATGGTCAGATTTGAGAGGTTGTATGCTTCCTTAATGTCCTGTGCCGATGTAGCTAAAGAGCTAATTAATAGTGCAGGTAATAATACAGATCTGAGATTGTGCATATTGTTCTTTTTCATTTTGACGAGAAATAAAGGATAATGTTTAAATCACTTAGGAACGATGACAAAATAAAATCCACCATTTGAATGTTCTGTTCCATCCTGCCTACCGGCAGGCAGGTTCTGCTTCGTTGCAAAAGTCCTTAAATAGCTTGCTATTCACGGATTTTGCGCCTCGCATAAAAGAAAAATAACTATTCAACTTAGTGTATTTTATTTTGTCAACGTTCCTTAATGAAATATGTAATCACAAAAACTATACCTAAAACGGTTTAATGATAAAGGCATTATCACGGAATGTAATAATGCCTTTTTTTATAAAATGTTTAACAGGCAATATTACCTGCGACCTCCTCCACCTGAATGGCTACCGCCGCCGCTATGCCCACCTCCTCCGGATGAACGGCCACCACCACCAGAACTATGCCCGCCACCACCAAAACTGCGTCCACCGCCACCGGCATTACCACCCCTAGAGCCGCCGCCAAAAACACCTCTTCCGCCATTACCCTGCATTTGGCCGCCACGATTACCACCGCCAAAGACATTACGGAAACCTCCGCCTCGTGATTGATTCTGTCCCCTGTTACCCTGGTTATAGTTTTGACGTCCATTTCCATTACTACCACGATAATTTCCTGCATTGTTCCTTTGAGACATACCACCATTATTCTGTGCGCCCCTGTATCCAACATTATTTGCATGAGTTGCACTGGCAAGAGGTGCATTGCGCAGGCCTATCTGGTTGCCCGTTCTCACACCACCGGCGCTTCTAAACCCGTTGCCTGCAGTATGAGTGCTTATCCTGTTACCAATGCTTGCCTGGCGCGGGCCATATCCCACAGCGCCATGGTGATAGCCGCCATCCGCACCTCCATAATACCTGTTCCAATACCCGCCATAATAATGACCGTACCATCCACCGGCATAGAAGGGATAGTTCCAGCAGCTATAAAATCCCGGGTATCCCCACCAGGTGTTCCAACCCCAACCTCCGCACCAATATGGCCCAAAACCAAAGCTAAGGCCAAATGACGGATACCATGGGTTATAACCCCAATAAGGGTCAACCCAATATGGGTTGTACCAGAATGGATTATAAAAAGCGCTGTAATAACCCATATTATAGAATGAATTATCAAAACGATTTATGCGGGAACTATATGAATCATCATCATAGTCCACATAATCATCAGCATTATTATAGCTCTGATAATTATCCGGAGCATTGCTATTGTTATTATCGTAATTATTCCGATGACGGTTGCTGTCATTAGTTTGCGTACCTCTCTGATCTGCGCCGGTAGCATAAATATCATCAGTCTGGGCATGTATTACAGTCCCCATTCCCATGAGCAATAAACCGATTAATACGATCCGTTTCATCTTCTAATTGTTTTTTACGTAAAAATGCATAGTGAAATTACTACTTTTGCATCACTTCACCAATTTTATAGACTACTAAAAGTATGCCAGGTTTATTATGTCAAAGATTTTAACAAATAGGAAAGATGATTATGCCCAATGGTATAATGATATTATTCTAAAAGGAGGCCTGGCAGACTATTCTGCCGTAAAGGGATGCATGGTCATAAAACCACACGGATACGCCCTTTGGGAAAACATGCGCGATGAGCTTGACAAACGGTTCAAGGAAACAGGCCATCAAAATGCCTATTTCCCTTTGTTTATTCCTAAAAGCTTCTTAAGCAAGGAAGCTGCCCATGTGGAAGGCTTTGCAAAGGAATGTGCAGTGGTAACGCATTACCGTTTAAAAAATGATCCGAATGGTGGCGGTATAATCGTTGATCCTGATGCAAAACTGGAAGAAGAGCTAATCGTAAGGCCTACTTCCGAAACCATTATTTGGAATACCTATAAAGACTGGATACAATCTTACCGCGACCTGCCACTCCTCATCAACCAATGGGCGAATGTGGTGCGCTGGGAGATGCGTACCCGGCTTTTCCTGCGCACTACTGAGTTTTTATGGCAGGAGGGCCATACCGCCCATGCCACGAAAGAAGAAGCCATAACAGAAACTAAGAAAATGCTCGAAGTGTATGCCACATTCTGCGAGGAATTTATGGCCATGCCGGTGATACGCGGCGTAAAGACTGCCAACGAGCGTTTCGCAGGTGCGGAAGATACCTATTGTATTGAGGCATTGATGCAGGATGGTAAAGCTTTACAGGCCGGCACTTCTCACTTTCTCGGACAGAATTTCGCCAAAGCCTTTGAAGTAACATTCAGGGATAAGGACAATAACCTCGACCATGTATGGGCTACCTCATGGGGTGTTTCCACACGGCTGGTAGGCGCACTGGTAATGGCGCACAGCGATGATGAAGGACTTGTACTTCCACCAAAATTAGCGCCACTTCAAGTGGTCATTATTCCGATCTTTAATAAAGAGCCGGAAGCGCAGGCCAGGATCAACAAAACAGCCAATGATTTAGTGAATAGCCTGAAGCAACAGAACATACGCGTGAAATTTGACAACGACGATAACTCCCGCCCGGGCTGGAAGTTTGCTGAATATGAATTGAAGGGCGTGCCTGTACGCATTGCATTAGGTGCACGTGATATAGCGAACAATGTGGCTGAAGTGGCAAGAAGGGACACCAAAGAAAAAGCAAGTGTTTCCCTCGACAATCTTGCAGCGCATGTGATACAATTACTCAGCGATATACAAGCAAATATGTACCAGCGTGCATTACAGTTCTGCACAGACAACACCACAAAAGTGGACACCTGGGATGAGTTTGTAAAGAGGCTGGATGAGCAACCTGGCTTTATTTCCGCCCACTGGGACGGCACTGCCGAAACGGAAGACAAAATAAAAGAGCTAACCAAGGCCACGATCCGATGCAT
>JBIOGX010000030.1:0-13352 GCA_044448445.1 Chitinophagales bacterium | reverse complement strand
GGAAATAAGAAATATTAAGGGAGAAATACCCCTCAGGGGATATAAAGCCCCCCTGTAATACAGCGAAAATGGTGAAGAACGTCAGTTCACCATCTTATCTGCACAGCAACTGCTGGCAAATGCATCCGGTTTAGCTTTGAAGGCAAAACCCATACCAAGTATGTAACCCATGGCTTCGCGCAGGGCTTCATTACTTTTAAACTGCGGATTTGTGTTTATGTCGGCATGCACTTCCATATCCACATCATACTTGTTAAAGAGATCGCACAGTTCATAAGCGATCTCTATACTGCGGGCTACCTCTACGAGCATGCGTTCCTTGATGGTAAAAGGCTGTTTTGTTTTTTCATTACTGATAAACATAAAGCCGCCGTGTTTTTCACGAAGAAAAACGATAACAGTTGCAAACTCTGTTTCCGTACTGCGCACCTGTGAATCAGTGCCTATACATACTTTGAGCTTATATCCCGCATTCGTTTCCCTCACAATAGCTTCTTCCACCGCTTTTTTAACAGGCATCCGTAATGGTTCTCCGCTGAATCTTCGCCATAGCATCTGAGTAAAGTTTTAGTCATCTAAAGATAACTACTATTGTAATACCCAAATGTGGCAGGAGTATTAATAAAATGTGAAATACACATGATATTAACAGTTAATTCGCTATCCGAACAGAGATTTATTCGCTTAGGAGTACCTGCCAGGCCTTATTTATGTTGCCTGCATCAAGCAATTCTTTTGCATATAGGTGCAGGGCTTCTTTTTTCGCATCCTCATCATGCGTGTATTCCCTTAGTATTTGAGAAAGTCGTTCATCATCGAATAATTTGCTCACAATGGGTATTGTAGTGCAGTTACCAAGCATACCAAGATTATTGCCGGTAAGTATTTTGCTGTGGCGGATTTCTTCGGGCAGGGCGTCAACACCTATACCAAGCTCTTTATTAGGTTTATGCACCTCAAACAGGGCGCTGCCTGAAGCACGGCAGTAATAGTCTGCGCCCATACGTGCTACAAGGTCTATTTTATTTGGGTCTATTTTACCCTGTTCATCCAGCACATGGTCATCTATGTGCATGCACAATACCTCGCAGATAATCAGGTTTGCCGCCCCGCCTTCTTTCCCCGTTTCTATCACCTGCAATACTTTACATTCCAGTTGCACAGGCGATTCCTTTACCCGAAACGGTTTGACTATATCTGATTTAATGGCGGTAAACCCCGCCTTTACAAATTCGTCCGTGTGTTTTGGATATTCGCAACTTGCAAGATTAGCTTGCTGCACTATATTATAGTTGACTACGTTTATCACTACTTCTTTAGTCTCGTAAACATTTTCGAGCGTATGCTTAATGGTATTGTCGCGTACCCTGCGTGAAGGCGAGAATATAAGTATGGGCGGCTTGCTGCCAAATACATTGAAGAAGCTGAAAGGAGAAAGATTAGGCCTGCCTTCATTATCAATGGTGCTGGCAAAGCAAATAGGCCGGGGCGCTATCGCGCTTAATAAATAAGCGTGAAACTGCGCTGTTTTTATTTCTCCGGGGATTATTCTCATAGCAGGCAAGTTTATTTTTTACCAGGATCTATTGCCTGATCTCAAAATTGGACAGCGCAACAAACTCATTAACCCGTGCCTCAATATCAGCAGGGGTTATCTCTTTCATCCGGGTAGGTCCAAATTTCTCAACACAGAACGATGCCATAGCGGAGCCGATAATAACCGCCGCTTTCATACTTTCAAACGAAGTATCATTAATACGGGCAAGATACCCGATGAACCCACCTGCGAAGGTATCGCCTGCGCCTGTAGGGTCAAAAACATCTTCAAGCGGCAATGCCGGGGCGGAAAATATTTTTTTGTCGTAAAACAACAATGCGCCATGTTCTCCTTTCTTTATGATCAGGTATTTTGGCCCCATCGCCTGGATTTTTTTTGCGGCTTTCACTATTGAGTGTTCACCGCTAAGCTGGCGCGCTTCACTGTCATTTACCATCAGCAAGTCAACCATGCCCAGCGCCGTTCTCAATTCCTCCATGGTATTATCCATCCAGAAATTCATTGTGTCCATGATGATCAGCTTGGGGCGTTTGTGGAGTTGGTTTAATACGGAAATTTGTATAGCAGGAGCCAGGTTGCCCAGCATCACATATTCACTCCCCTGATAAGATGCGGGTATTTTCGGGTCGAATTGCAATAAAACGTTAAGCTCTGTAACGAGAGTATCACGCGTATTCATATCAAGGTGATAGCGACCGCTCCAGAAAAAACTTTTGCCATCAGGCACTACTTCTACGCCATCAAAAGCCACTCCCCTTTCTTCAAGCAGGGCAATCTCTTCCTGGGGAAAATCCCCGCCGACAATAGACACCTGTTTTATAGGTTTTGTAAAGTTAGAAGCCGCCCAGGCTGCATAAGTTGCTGAACCGCCAATTATCCTGTCAACTTTACCAAACGGAGTTTCCAGCGCATCAAAGGCCATTGTGCCTACTATCAATAAAGACATAGATCATAGAAATTTGCAGCAAATGTAATGCTACAATCTGATAAATCAAGAATGGGTATGTAACAACAATGGGCATGGACTCACGACTCATGGCTTACGACTTTATGGCGCTTCGTTGTTTACACTGGTCAGTATAGCTCTAATCCCGCGGAAACACATAACATAATACCAAAACGAAATGATCATAGCTCCGGTTTCAGGAATGGACTCATATAAGGGGATTTTTAGCCATTTGCCTGTTTTATGGCAATCTATGCGAGGCATTCATTTTTTAACAGGCCGGTTGGGTTCAGAAAAAAATTTATTGGTAAAGTATCAAAAATTTGTTGACAATGCCAATTTATGCTGTATTGCGTATAAATTTACATTATGAAGGCAATGCTTTTTGCGGCCGGTTTAGGCACCCGGCTAAAACCATTTACAGACCACTGCCCTAAGGCGCTCGTGGAAGTTAATAATAAAACATTGCTTGAGCATAATATCAGGTACCTGCAGCGTTTTGGCATATATGAAGTTATCGTAAACGTGCACCATTTCGCCGAAATGATCGAAGAAATACTTTATGAGCATGATGGATTTGGCAGCAACATTTCTGTTTCTGATGAACGAAAAGAGTTATTGGAAACAGGCGGCGGACTGAAAAAGGCGGGGCCATTCTTTGCTGATGAAGATTCATTTGTTGTGATGAATGTAGATGTGCTTACCAATCTTGATCTTGGGAAAATGATAATAGCGCATCATGACGGTGAGGCCATAGCTACGCTGGCAGTAATGCAACGGGAATCATCGCGGCAATTATTATTTGATAAAAATATGCACCTATGCGGATGGGTTAATAATAAGACCCATGAAGAACGCATTGCCCGCCAGGATATGCCATTACAACCATTCGCATTCAGCGGCATACAGGTATTATCCCGGGCTGTGCTAAATGACATGCCTTTCGAAGGGAAGTTCTCGCTGATAGACCTGTATCTCTACCTTGCAAAAAGTCACGCGCTCAAAGGCTATGATCATACGGGTAATATATTTATAGATGTAGGCAAGCCCGAAAGTATTGAAAAAGCAGCGTATCTTTTCCGGTAGGGTGCAGGCCCATGTGTCTGCCCCGCATTGGTATGATGTATATCGTAAGTGATCAGTGTAATATTGCCCGCAACACAGGCAAAGAC
Organism: Chitinophagales bacterium; assembly: GCA_044448445.1. Lineage (GTDB taxonomy): Bacteria > Bacteroidota > Bacteroidia > Chitinophagales > Chitinophagaceae > Nemorincola. The sequence goes on along the minus strand of JBIOGX010000030.1, from coordinate 9,676 downwards.
CTTATATTTCCCATGTGCTGGGTATGCGTTTGCAGAAATGTTACATACCAATCTATAAGCCGCAACCTCATGGCAGCATTCATTTCTATATCACCAAGTCCTTCATAATTATCTATCTTTAATAATCGGTATAATGTGTGTGCGTCCTCATCGTTTGTAAAGGGTATCGCTGACGGTACATGTGCTGTAAACCCGCCATCCTGCATATTAAGGTGAGGCGTCTTACTACTGTATTCACCCTTCAACTCAAAGCCGAGAATACGACTGCAGTTAATAATAAAAAACAACGGGAAGTTGGCTACCTTATATTGTTGCATTGTATCCAGCGCTATAAAATAGTCGTATGCGAGGTCAAATAATGAGGTTATAGGAGCATGTTCCGGAAGTAGTCGCAACAACAATTCTGCTGAAAATAAGAGTATGCTGTTTTTCACTACATCTTCCTGCAGGTTACTGTATATATAAGCCGCCTGGAATTCCCGGATGCGTTGCATGTTTTTTTGCGGTTGCTGATAAACTACCAGTTCCAGCAATGTAGCGGGCTGAAATAACCCGGCCCTGTTTTGCCTTGCTTTTGAACTGCGCACTCCCTGTACCATGTAGGTCTGTATGCCATACAGTGACGTGAATATTGTAGTAACCAGGCTGCTGTCGCCATATTTTATGGATCTCAGCACTATCCCGTTTGTTTTGTGCAGCATACCTATTGCATGAACATGATCTTGCCCGTATATGTTTGCGAGCCATCACTGCTGGAAACAAAAATAAGATATATTCCGGTTTGCGGCCTGTGGCCTTTATAATCCAGGCCATTCCATACAGCCTGCCCTCCAAGCGCCTTTGTGCGGTACACCAGTTGCCCGCCAATATCTGTGATGCGTACATCTGCATTAGCTGCAAGCCCTTTTATGGCAATAGTACCTTTATAGCCGCTGGGCACTGGATCGGGGAATATTAGCACATCCTGGTTAGCAGTTCCCCCTTCTGTAGCGGTACTGCGGTAACTTACCAGTCCATGGTCAGTACCGATGTAAACATCACCGGTTACATCGTCAATTGATATTTTCTCGATAACATTTGACGGTAGGGGGCTGTTATCAGCAGTGAACCGGTAAACGATCTGGCTGGCATCAGGAGATAGGAGCCATACTCCGTTGTCAGTGCCTACCCATTTCCTGTTTGCGCCATCCACAGCAATAGACCTTATATTATTACCTGCAAAAAGATAGCCTGCAAACTGGTCATATTGCACAATAGGTATTTGTGCATCGCATGGCGGGGATTGAGTGAAAGGCGCAGTACAATTACTTACAATACCGATCCCGTTGTCTGTACCGATCCAAACATTATTATTCTTGTCCTTAGCCAAACAAAATACATTGTTGCTCGGAAGATTGCCGAAGCCTACACCTGTGCCCAAGTGGTAGCTTGTATGATTAGCTGGTTTGGTAACATCGTGTGCGGTATTATAAACAGCCACCCCTCCTCCCATTATACTTGCAATCCATACCTGGCCGCTATCGTCAATTGCCAGTGGGCCGCCAGAGAATGTATTTGGCACTAAGAATTTATACCAAACACTATCAGGCGTCTTTACATATAATTGATGTTTAGAGTAAGCCAGGCTTACCCATAAATTGTCAGACTGGTCTAATCCAAGTCCTATTACCTGTCGCTGGCCACTGCCAAAAACAGAGATGCTGCTATCAAATATTGAATTTTGTTTTAATATTTTGTAAGAACCATTTTGTTTTAAAATGAATAGCCCGCTAACATAAGATCCTACATAAAGAGTACCATCTTTTTCATCTTTGAGGATGGTTACAAGGTCACTTACGGAATCATAGAATGGATTATAATCATACGCTTTATATACTTCCCAATTTTCATTAACGAAATTAGACATCCCGTAATTCCAACCGTGAGGAGTATAGTTACCGGTAAATCCTCCGTGAGCAATCCACACATTTTTATTATGTGCATAAATACCAAAAGAGTTAGTATTGTTCGGGCCGTTGGGAACAAATTGGGATGGCGACTGTGCATGCATTTCCTTTATCAACCCATTAAAAACATCAGCAACCCACGTGCTCCCGTCTGCAAGATCTACAGCTTGTACAGGGTCTCCCGGGCATTTAAAAGAATCAATAACCTGGTAACTAAGATCTATAATCTTAAGGTCGCCGGAATATGCCAATGGAGCATATTCACAGATAAGCAGCCTGTTATTACCTGCGTCTATATGCGGTATCGTTTTCGATGAAGTAAATACTTTACCGAGCGTGTCGTTAATAATGGTGTACACGTTACTTGCATCAGAGAGAAATAAAACATTGTTTACTACCGCCATGGTCAACACATGTATGCTGTCCACCTTTGTCCACACCTGGAAGTTCTGTAATTCCGGGTTAGATTGTTCCGCCCTGTACAAGCCATTGGACGTAGCTGCATAAAAGTATGCGCCTGCACCGATAAAGCCTGTGACCGGTATTACCTGGTTATTTTTAGTAAACTCGTAAGTTTCGTTGATGTTATAATTGGTAAGGTCTATAACTAATACGCCAAGGGATGTACTCAGGTAAGCTATTCCGTTTTCGGTATAAACGCCATATACTTCTTTGCTTCCCGCCACATTTTTTACTTTGAGGTCGGGTATGTTATAAAAAGTGTTGTCTTTGAAAAGGTCTATATTACCATCAGCGTACACCAATATTGTAGTAGCAGTAGAAATATCATACCCTACAGATTGCATTCCTATATCTGACATACCCTCAACTTTGCTATATGTGTGCATGGTCTCTCCACTTTTTATCGGATTGAAAGTGAAGAAAGCCATGTTGGTGATAGTAAACAGGGTGCTACCGTTTGTGGCTATTCCCAATGCTGTGTTATAAGGTAAGAGCGCCCGCCAGTAGCCAATAGGCCTGTCTTGCGCTATTGCATTAGCAGCGCACAAAATAAAGACAACTATAAGAGTGTAAATACGCTTAGAAAAGATCATGAGTATGAACTATCGTCAAATGTAAAGAAATAACGGATTTTGCAGGCGGATATTGTATGGCAAAAAAGGAATTGGTCTTAAATATTGCTGTTTGTCTTTTACGGAAGCTGCAAATGTATAAGCAATGGAGAAATAAAATCCGTCCTGGTTTAGCCAGGACGGATTTTTATCACTTCTATAAGCTCAGCTAACAGGTTTCTGTTAGCTGCTTATTTCAATATTTCGGTTACCTGTCCGGCGCCTACTGTACGGCCACCTTCACGGATAGCGAACTTAAGGCCTTTTTCCATCGCGATTGGTGCGATAAGTTTTACGGTCAGGTTCACATTATCACCGGGCATTACCATTTCAACGCCTGCCGGCAATTCACACTCCCCGGTTACGTCTGTAGTACGGAAGTAGAACTGTGGGCGGTATTTATTGAAGAATGGCGTATGACGGCCACCTTCTTCTTTGCTCAAAACATAAACTTCACCTTTAAAGTCTGTATGCGGAGTGATGCTTTTAGGAGCGCAGATAACCATACCGCGACGGATATCTTTCTTTTCAATACCGCGGAGCAGGATACCGGCATTATCACCGGCTTGTCCCTGGTCAAGGAGTTTTTTGAACATTTCAACACCGGTGCAGGTAGATGATTGAGCTGCCTGGTTGAAGCCAACGATTTCAACGTTCTCACCCACTTTAATAACACCACGCTCAATACGGCCGGTAGCAACTGTACCGCGACCGGTGATTGTGAACACGTCTTCTACAGACATCAGGAATGGCTGATCAATAGGACGCGGAGGCAGCGGAATATATGAGTCAACCGCGTCCATGAGGTCTTCTACTGCTTTTACCCATTTTTCGTCACCTGCTAAAGCGCCTGTTGCAGAACCCCTGATGATGGGTGTATTGTCACCATCATATCCATTCTTGCTGAGGACTTCACGGATCTCCATTTCAACGAGTTCCAGAATTTCTTCATCATCAACAAGGTCAACCTTGTTCATAAATACCACCATACGCGGAACACCAACCTGGCGGGCCAGCAGGATATGTTCTCTTGTTTGTGGCATAGGGCCATCGGTTGCCGCTACCACCAGGATGGCGCCATCCATCTGCGCAGCGCCTGTGATCATGTTCTTTACATAGTCAGCGTGGCCAGGGCAGTCAACGTGCGCATAGTGGCGGTTAACTGTCGAGTATTCAACGTGCGCTGTATTAATAGTGATACCACGTTCTTTTTCTTCCGGAGCCGCATCAATTTCATCGTATCCTTTCTTTTCTGCCAATCCCTTTTTTGACAGTATTAAAGTGATAGCCGCTGTTAGAGTGGTCTTACCATGGTCAACGTGGCCTATGGTACCAATGTTTACGTGGGGTTTTTCCCGCTTAAAGGTCTCTTTTGCCATTGTTATTTTTGTTTAAAAATTTTTAGTGATCGTTGTTATCTTAAAAAGTGTGCAAATATAATCTAAATTCAGACTCCAAATAAATTTTATTTTTCAACCGACTAATGACTCTCTTTTAATGTTATTTCTATAAAAATATTAAATTCATAAATATGAAAAAAACAAATGATAGTTTGTTTAAAGAAAGTGGGGAAAGAGCTGTTGGGCAGGATTGAACTGCCGACCTCTTCCTTACCAAGGAAGTGCTCTACCACTGAGCTACAACAGCTATTATAATGTGAAAATGTGAAAATTTGAGAATATGCAATTGTTCTCATTTCCCCATTTCCTCATTTCCCTGTTTTTACATTGCAATAGAGCGGGAGACGAGATTCGAACCCGCGACCTACAGCTTGGAAGGCTGTCGCTCTACCAACTGAGCTACTCCCGCTTAACTAAATGTGGAAATGTGAAAATTTGAGAATGTGAAAATTTTCATTTGCACATCTTCTCATTTACCCGTTTTCACATTGTAATGGTGGGCAGAGAAGGATTCGAACCTCCGTACTCGTGAGAGAACAGATTTACAGTCTGTCGCCTTTAGCCACTCGGCCATCTACCCATTTTAAAGTAAAAACTCAAAAGCAAAAAATTAAAAATGTATCACAATATAGCTTTACTTTTTGCTTTTTTACTTTTAATTTCTCCGAGCCACTTGCCGGAATCGAACCAGCGACCTACTGATTACAAATCAGTTGCTCTACCAGCTGAGCTAAAGTGGCTTATGTAAAAGAACCTGCCTGCCTGTAGGCAAGCTTCATACCCCTTTTTTAAAGGGATTGCAAAAGTAGAGAACTAAATTTGGTTTTACAAATTAATATTAATTTCGTCGTTACCAGGCAATGTCATTGACTTACATGGTAAAGAATCCTGAGGGGATTAAACGTTTATAGAAAAATCAACTTTCATAATACCGATGCCGACCGCGCTCCTTAGTCCCAATAACTATCTGGATGGTGGCCGCACGCGGCATCGGCCTATAACGTTCCTGTTATTCTATAAACGTTTGATCCGTCGCGGCGGATCAATTCTTTAACTTAATGACATTGCTCATGGAACTATCCCATAAATTGTACTTAGCATATTTTATATATATGTTTTAATCATACAAAAAGCCTATGTACTCATTCGATCATTATATATAGTTTTAGTTTGTTTGCAGCTATACTTTTTATTATTCAGGTCACTTACCCAGCGCACTGTTTTTATTGCATTGGTCAGAAAAACTTCATCTGCCTGCATCAATTCATCAACCGAAAGGCTTTTTTCTTTTACCGGTATTCTTTCCATTACATACCGCCTCATTACTCCCGCTATGCAGCCATCTGATAAAGGAGGTGTAAATACCACTTCATTATGTATCCAGAAAATATTGGCGATGGTGCTTTCTATGATGTTACCATTGGTGTTGCTGATAAGTGCGTCATCCCACTTATTTTGTTTGGCTTGTCGCGCTGCCATAGCATATATAAGCGCGTTGCAGGATTTCAGATTAGATAGGCTATCCATGCTTTTATTAAGCCCTGCGGCTATGCCTGTTATTATACCGTTCTCGTTGAGTTGCAGGGTGCTGGCCTCTAATGGAAAGCACTCAATAATAAATCCAGGCTGGTTGCCTGCCGCTCCATACAGGCCACCCTCGGCAAATAGCTGTAGGCGCACGCGGCAAAGTTTTTGCAACTTATTTTTCTTTACAACGCTTATTACTTGTTCTTCCAGCCATTCGGGGCTCATTAATACCGGTATATCGAAATACAATTGTTTTAACCCTGCGAATAAGCGTTCCCAATGGTATTGCTTTAACCTGATCGCACCCTCCTGAACCAGCATTGTCTCAAACAGGCCATAGCCATATCTGAATGACCCATTATCAACGGGTATGTGCGCATCCGCAGCAGTAGTGATCTTTCCGTTTATGTTTATGATGTTCAAAATGGTTATGTTATCCCGAAATTAGTATAAAGAAGGTATTTGGTTGTATTTTTGCGCAAACTTAAAGCGTATGAAGTTTGAAAAACCTGTTCCGGTCCGGTGGATCGCTGATTTTACAGGGGCTAAGCTGATTGGTAATAATACACAGGAGGCAACAGGTATCAACGAGATACATAAGGTAACGAGGGGGGATATCTCGTTTGTTGATTTTGAGAAGTATTACAATACCTGCCTTAATTCGGCGGCAACCATCATCATCATAAATAAAGAAGTGCCTTGTCCGGAGGGTAAAACATTACTGGTTACTGATGACCCCTTCAGCGCATACATTAAAATCATAAAGCGCTTCCGTCCATTTGAGCCGGCCACAAAAATGATCAGTGATTCGGCAGTAATAGGTGCTGGAACACACATACAACCAGGGGTTTTTATTGGCAATCATGTCACAATAGGTGAAAATTGCCTGATACATCCGAACGTAACTATTTACGACCACAGTGTTATTGGCAATAATGTGGTCATACATGCAGGCTGTGTTTTAGGGGCAGATGCTTTTTATTTTAAACGCCGTAAAGACCGCGAGGTGCAATATGACAAAATGATAAGCTGCGGGCGCGTGATCATAGAAGATGATGTGGAAATAGGCGCCGGAACCAGTATAGACAAAGGGGTAAGTGGGGATACCATCATTGGCAAAGGCACCAAACTGGATAACCATATTCACATAGGGCATGGAGCTGTGATAGGTAAGAATTGCCTGTTTGCCGCTCAGGTAGGTATTGGTGGTAAGGCAATTATAGAAGATGAGGTAATACTCTGGGGGCAGGTAGGTGTGAGTAAAGACCTGACCATAGGAAAAGGCGCTATAGTACTGGCGCAAAGTGGAGTACCGGCGAGCCTGGAAGGCGGAAAAGTCTATTTTGGGTCACCTGCTGATGAGGCAAAACCAAAGATGCGCGAACTTAACTGGATAAAACGGATACCCGAGATATGGGAGATGGTAAAAAAGAATGATAAATAACAGTTTTGGTATCCATAAACATAGACAATAATACGCTGCTCCGCTCTTACAATGCAGATGATGCCTCAGCGTTATTTAATGTGGTGAACGCATCCCGCAAACATCTGCATACCTGGCTGGATTGGGTTGACAAGACTACAAAAGAGGAACATTCGCTTCAATTCATACAGCAGTCTTTACATCACTTAGAGACACAGGAAGGGCTGGCGCTGGGTATTTTTTACAATGGCAGGATAATAGGTGGCATAGGCATGCACCATTGGGAACAATTGACAAAGAGGGCACAGGTAGGTTATTGGATAAGCAAGGAATATGAAGGTAAGGGCATCATGAATAAATGTATGGTAAAATTCATTGGCTTTCTTTTTGAAAAAATAGGGCTGAATAAAGTAGAGATCCACTTTTTACCCGGCAACAAACGTAGCGCAAAAGTGGCAGAACGCCTTGGCTTCAAAATAGAAGGCGTCATCAGGCAAAGCGTGATGAGAAATGGAAAGCCCGAAGATATAGTTATAGCGGGGCTGCTGAAAAAGGAATTCACCCCAAACCCCTAAAGGGGCTTACTTATGTTACGAAAAACACTTTAAAATATGGGAAACCCCTATAGGAATTTGAGCATCAATGCTTAAAATGCCTCGTTTCCGTCATCACCATCACCATGCCATGCTCCTTGCAGAACTGAATACTGTCATTATCACGAACTGAGCCACCGGGATGAATAACTGCGGTAATGCCCGCTTCGTGTGCCATGCGTACACAATCATCAAACGGGAAGAAAGCATCTGAGGCCATTACGGCTCCTTTGAGTATGAAACCGAATTGTTTTGATTTATCTAAGGCCTGGCGCAGGGCGTCAACACGGCTGGTTTGCCCGCAACCCTTGCCTATAAGTTGCCTGTCTTTTACAATGGCTATGGCATTTGATTTGAGGTGCTTGCAAACTATATTGGCAAACAAGAGATCTGCTTTTTCGTTTTCGTTGCTATCACGTGCGCCAACTTCTTTCCATGTTGCAAAATTCTGAATATCTGCATCCTGCACCAATATGCCATTGAGCACGCGCTTGTATTCTTTTGCAGGGTAAAATTGCTTTTTCTGCAATAATAAATTGCGGTTCTTTTTACTCTTTAACAGCTCCAGTGCATCTTCGTCAAATTCAGGTGCGATAAGGATTTCAAAGAAAAGCTCATTGATTTTTTTAGCTACATCGGCATTGATGGTCTGATTGGTAATTAATACCCCGCCAAATGCGCTTTCGGGGTCGCCGGCCAGCGCTGCTTCCCATGCGTGGGTAACATTATCGCGCTCTGCTATACCGCATACGTTAGTGTGCTTGATAATGACAAAAGCAGGCTTGGAAAACTCTGAAATAACCTGGCAGGCTGCGTCAACATCAACCAGGTTGTTGTAAGAAAGTTCTTTACCGTTTAGTTTTTCAAACAATGCATCCAGGTCGCCATAAAAAGAGGCGTGCTGGTGCGGGTTTTCGCCATAGCGGAGAGATTTTTTATGGCCGAAAGAAAGCTGGAAATAATTCTGATCTTTTGCTTTGTTGAAGTAATCGGCGATTGCCACATCATAATGCGCACATTCCGCAAATGCAGCGGCTGCAAAACGCCTCCTGTCATGCAGGGATGTTTCGCCGTTTTGTTGCTCCAGTAATTGTAGTAGCGCACTGTATTGATCACGGGAAGCTACAATACATACATCTTTGAAGTTTTTCCCTGCTGCGCGTATCAGGGAAACACCGCCAATATCTATTTTCTCAATGATCGTTTTTTCGTCAGTTGTTTGTTTTACGGTTTCTTCAAAAGGGTAGAGGTCGACGATCACAAGGTCGAACAGGGGTATTTCATACTCTTTTATGTGCTTTTCGTCATCTTCAAAATCACGCCTGGCCAGTATGCCGCCAAATACTTTGGGATGTAAGGTTTTCACCCGCCCGCCAAGTATAGATGGATAACCCGTAACACTTTCTACTGATATACAGGGAATGTCAGCCTGCGCTATGAACGACTGTGTGCCGCCTGTGGAATATAATTTTACGCCAAGATCATGCAGTTTACGAACTATTGGCTCCAGCCCGTCTTTATAGAAAACAGAGATCAGTGCAGATTTTATCGTGCGGTTCATCGTTCCTTAATTGAGGCGCGAAGATACCGCGACTCTCATCAAAAGTCAAAAATTAACCGTAGAGATCACCAATCCCGCCCTGCTCTGCGGTATTTGTGATGTGATGGCGTATGCCGGTCTGTTCTGACGTGATGAAAAATGCAACTGCTTAAG
>JBIOGX010000029.1:0-13709 GCA_044448445.1 Chitinophagales bacterium | reverse complement strand
GTGCATGGTTGACATCAGCCATATACCCGAAGCCAAAGAAGGCGACGATGCCATAATTTTCGGAAAAGACTTACCGGTTACACAGATTGCGAAATGGGCAGGTACTATATCCTATGAAATCATGACCAGCATATCCCAGCGGGTGAAACGGGTTTATGTGAATGAGGAATGAATTGGGCAAGACATCAATATTTGAGCTAATATCTCTTAATATTCAGGGAAATTATAGTAATTTTGATATTAAGGAAAATGGTAAATAGCGTTAATTATGGTAAACGATAAAACTATAAGGAAACAAATCAGGCAGGCAGTAAACGAAACTGATAGCTCCGCTATGGTTATTTTGTATGGCTCAAGGGCAAGGGGTAATGCAACAACCAATTCAGATTGGGATATTCTCATACTACTTGATAAACCAACAGTTTCTATAAAAGAAGAACAAGTGTTCCGGCACAAGTTATACGATCTGGAATTAAAGATTGATGCACCGATTTCTACTTTCGTATATTCTCTAAAGGATTGGAATAATAAGTTGTCAAAAACTCCGCTGCACCAAAATATAGAACGGGAAGGAATTATTCTTTAACATGGCCGGTTACAAACAAGATTATATTACCTATAGATTAGCAAAATCTGGCGAGGCTTATGAAGATGCTAAACTTCTGGCCAAAAATGGAAGTTGGAATTCATCCGTTAACAGGTTATATTATGCTTGCTATTATGCGGTTTCAGCTTTATTGCTAAAAAAGGATATTGCCACTCAAACACACTCTGGTTGTAAAACTCAGTTCGGAATGCACTTTGTTAAAACCGGGATAGTAACTATTGCACAAGGCAGGCTCTATGCGGATTTAATGGATTGGCGGCAAAAAGGTGATTATGGCGATATGTTTGATTTTGACCGTAAAACAGTAGAACCTCTTTTTGAACCTGTAAAAACCTTCTTAGAAGATATTAGAACATTGATAAAAGCGATTCCATAAGAGATTATGACCCAGTCGTGAAACGGGAGTATTTTAATGAGGAATAGCCCTAATGATTTTCCACTGAAATAGCACAAGCAGCACCGCTCGTCACTTTCCAGCTATCTTTCTTCTGGGTATAGGCAATCACGCTACATTCCTCTGCAACTATGCCCAATGGCAGATAGACTTCTACAAAGCCATGATCTTCAATAATATCTATTGTTTTGAAGTCGCGAACTATATTGGTATGTGTTAATTTTCTTCCCTTGTTCTCACCGTACCTTACATTAGTCATCGCCTTCTTTTGCACCAGTGCCACATTCAGTAGCTGGCCTTGAGTATTGACATTGGAGTATGCAACAAACACCTTGTTTATATGAGCAGTGGCAGATATTTTTAAAGATGCTGTAGGTTCTTTCAGCATATTGCGGTTAATGAACGGACGGATTTTTGCCTTATCAGACCCTGACAGTTCCTTAGTACCGTTTATAATAACCTGCGGTGTGTAAGTATCTGAAAGCATGAACAAAAACGCATAATGGCTTTGGCGGTCTGTATAGAGTTTACTGCTGAACTTATCTTTCCATCCGAGATAATTCCAGTAGTCCACGTGAAACTCCATTACATAAAAATCGTGTTTGTATTCTTCACCCAGTTGCACCAGCGCCCTGTCAGCAGCCGGGCAACTTGAACATCCTTCAGAAGTGAATAACTCTAACACGGTAAAACCATTCCCCTCAGGCGGTATATAATTTGTTTTCTTCTGCCCATAGCCCCGGCCGGAAAAAATACCAATGAAAAGTATGCTGAAATATATTGCTTTACGAAAGTTCATCAGGGCGTTACACTTTTGGATTTTGACTTAACATGCTATTTCATCAGCCCTTTGTAATACCTGGTAAGGCCGTCCATCGGGCTTTTTATTACATCGCCTATTTCCAGTTCATATTGGCTGCATAGATTTCCCAAAACATCGCGGAACTCATAAGCCACCGACCCGGAGAAGTATAATGGCAGGTTCCAGCTATTGCGGTGCTTTAATATACTGGTATGAAAAAAGTCATTGAGGCAGTCTTCCAAGATATTCTCCACCATATAGTGCCCGCGGTTTTCTTTAAGCAAGGTAACAAAAGATGCAAGATACCTGTTGGGATTTGGCTGGTGGTACAGTGTATTTATTATTTGCCTGATATCGCTGCCAAAACGCATCTCAAATCCCATCTTCAGTTCTGTGTCAAAGGTGCCGTAAGCATAGTATTGCAATATTCGCTTACCCATATAGTTACCACCACCTTCGTCGCCTGCTATATAACCAAGCGAAGGCCGCTGTTCAACTATTTTTTCCCCATTGTAGTAGCAACTGGCGCTCCCCGTACCTAATATACAAACAACCCCGCTTTTAGTGCGGCATAATGCCCTGCATGCCGCCAGCATATCTCCTTCTACCTCTGTTTTTCTTATTTGGAAGTGGGCTTTTAAAATATCATATAAAAAAACCTGTTTTTCCGGGTTCGATGCGCCTGCCCCGAAGTAGCAAAGATGATCTGCTTTGTATTTGGCATTATCCCAGGGTAGCTCTTTTTTGAGCATAGCTGCAATGGCTTCCTTATTTTGTAAATAGGGGTTTATTCCCTGCGTGCTGAAGTGTACAGGCTTCTTCCCTTTTTTCAAAAGGCACCAGTCGGTTTTTGTTTACCCGCAGTCAGCAACAAGATAAGAGGCCCAACGTACTAATTGATATAAAAATATTAACAAAAAATAATGATTATACTAATAAGTTTTATATTTTTGTACAAACTGCTTAATAAATTGTCTGCGCTCATCTTCTATTTATTTGCCATCCCTTTTTTTTATTTTCTTTCTTTATTGCCATTCCCGGTACTTTACCTGCTTTCAGACTTTGTTTTTGTGATCCTTTATTACGTTATCGGGTATCGTAAGGATATAGTGCTGCAAAACCTGCGAAATTCCTTCCCCGAAAAAACCGATAAAGAGATCATGGCCATCCGCAGGAATTTCTACCGATATTTATGCGACCTCATGCTCGAAACCTTTAAGATGCTTACCATCAGCAAAAAAAGTATTATCAGGCATTGCAGGTTTAACCCGGAAGCCCTGGACCTATTTTCAAAATTTGCTAACGAAGGAAAAAGTATCATAATGGTAATGGGACATATAGGCAATTGGGAATGGGCGGGGCATCCTTTCTCTTTGCTTTGCAGGCAACGGTTATATGTCATTTACCATCCCCTCGCTAATAAACAGTACGACCGGCTTATGTACAACATGCGCAGCCGCTTTGGTACCAAAATGGTAGCTATGAAGACTGCTTACAAAGAAATGCTTGCCCATAAAAATGAGCTAACCACAACCGTTTTTATTGCCGATCAAACCCCTCAACCGGAAAACGCATACTGGACCACCTTCCTCAACCAGGACACCCCCATATTCAAAGGCACCGAGATCATTGCGAAAAAAATGAACCTGCCCGTGGTATATGCCTCTGTGAAAAGAGTAAAACGGGGATACTACGAAATGTATGCAGAGGTGCTTACAGAAAACCCTGCCGCCACCGCCGATGGCGAAATATCTGAAATGCACACCAAAAGGCTCGAAAAGGACATCATCGCCCGGCCAGAAACATGGTTATGGTCACACAGGCGCTGGAAACATAAAAGGCCCGCTAACCAATAGCTCGGTTTTTATATATTTGCACAAACCATTTTACATTGTCCGGGATACTCTTCAATTTATTTGTCATTCCTTTTTTTTACCTGCTGTCATTGTTACCATTCCCGGTACTATACCTGTTTTCTGATTTTGTGTATGTGGTCTTATATCACATTATCGGGTATCGAAAGGACGTAGTGCTGCAAAACCTGCGAAATTCCTTCCCCGAAAAAACAGAAAAAGAGATCAACGCCATCTGCAAAGCTTACTACCATTATTTGTGCGACCTGTTCCTAGAAACCTTTAAATCACTAACCATTTCAAAGAAGGAAGCCCTCAAGCGTTGCACATTTAGCCCTGAAACTTTGGCAATCATCACTAAATACGGAGAACAAAATCAAAGCGTCATACTCTCAATGGGGCACATGGGCAATTGGGAATGGGGTGGCAATACATTTAGCACAATATGCAGGCATCAGCTATATACCATATACCACCCTATTGGTAATGAGCAGTTCGACAAGTTTATGTATAAACTGCGCACCCGCTTTGGTACAAAGCTTATAACTATGAAGAACACCTATAAAGAAACACTTGCCCGCAAAGGCGAACTAACCGCCACAGCCTTTATAGCCGACCAAACCCCCCGGCCCGATAATGCCTACTGGACTACCTTCCTCAACCAGGATACCCCGGTATTTAAAGGATTTGAAGCCATATCCCGGCAACTCAATTACCCCGTCATCTACTCTAAGATAATAAGGCTGAAAAGAGGTTATTACCAGGTACAGGCAGAAGTATTATCTGAAGCTCCTGCCGGTTTAGCAGAAAACGAATTGACCGAACGCTTCACAAAACGGCTCGAAAAAGACATCATCGCCCATCCCGAAACATGGTTATGGTCTCACAGAAGATGGAAACATAAGAGACCTGTCCTCAATAAACTCCAATTAACCAATTAATCCTTTTAACCCAAAAACACCCTTTGCTATCTTTGCGTTTCCTTTGCGACCTTTGCGTGAAACCCCTTTAACCCTTTAACCCTTTAACCCTTTAACCAATTAACCAATTAACCCTTTAACCAATCAAGCATGATAAGAATAGGAAAAATAGTAGCTACCCATGGCATTAATGGTTCACTCATACTATCGCATGTAGTAGGAAAGTCAACATGGCTGAAGAAGAAACACATACTTTTAGTAGAGATGCAAAAGGGAAGTTATATCCCATACTTCATTTCCCAGTTCAAGCCAAACAACGATAAAGAGTACCTCATTGAATTTGAAGATATTGATAAGATAGAAGCTGCTAAAAAATTGGTAACCAAACAAGTGTATGTTGATGAATCAATTTTATCCGATTTTGCAGCGCAATCCCCCCTCCTTTGGATAGGATTTATTTTAATAGATAAAAACAAGGGAGAAATTGCACCAATAGAAGATGTTGTTCATTCTGGTAATCAATGGCTTGCAAAGCTTACCTATCAAAACAAAGAAGCGCTTGTTCCTTTGATAGATCAGTTCATAGAAAAAGTGGATATTAAGGCGAAAACTGTTAGGGTAATACTGCCGGAAGGATTGCTGGAGATTTATATATAGTTTAGTCAAAAAAGTTACAACACCGAAAAAAAGGTACAAAGTTTTTTTTATTATTATTGGGGTAGTATTCAGTCAGTATTTTTTGAAATGTCCCATTACCCAGTAAAAATGACAATTGGATAATTTGGATGGATGAAAATGGTTTAAATGCTTGTCTGTGGCTATTATTACATTTTTGTAAAATATCTAAAAATATCCCTAAAAACTCCCAAAATATCCCATTTTATCGCACTGTTTTTTTATAATTTGTTGCTGTGCCTCGTTTTGTGCTAAAGCTTCGGGAACGATGAAGGCTATTGGTAGCAATGCCCCTCCTTCGTCCCGACTATACTACGACCCTCCTTCGCCCGAAAAGGGCTATGGCGGGCAAAGAAAGTTCTGAAAACGGCACCCTCCTACGCCCGAAAAGGGCTTTGGCGGGAGCACAAGGTACAACACGAAACAATACCATTTTTGACAAGATACCCACAATTTGAAAGTAAAAAATGAAGTGAAATGTGGGCTGGTAAAGGGTTAAGGCTTTAAAAAATGTTGTGGAAAAAAAGTTTCCGGGATCAGTTCTTCGGCTGCGCTGAAGGTTGTCTGAACTATGAATTTTAATGACCTGCCTATCGGCAGGCAGGTTAAATGATTCTCATGATTTTTAGATTGCATGTTAGCACTCCCATTCGACAGGCTCATGGCAGGCTATAGGTGTGCAAGCTTTGTAGAAACAACATTACCCCCACCATAAGCGCCCCGTAGGTGGCGCAACCGATTCGTATGGGATGTGATGCAGCGAGTTGCTATAGGGTAATAAGACAAGCTATACCAATTAGCAGACGGTATTGAATTCCAGTCGCAGACTGGCTAAATTACTGAGGCACGAGTTAGCTATGCTCAATGCAAAGCTACACTCGTGCCAGACAAAATTTGCCTTAGCCTTAGAATGTCTTTTTCTTTTTCAAATTAATGTTTATTGCTCCACAATCACAGCGTAATGTGTCTGCCTCTTTGGGAGTGGTAAACGTGAGGTAGTAAAGACTGTTACATTCTTCCTTGGGGCAGAAGAAATTATTTATCAGATTGTGGAAGGCTTCGGCCACAGGAGTAAAATCAGCCGCAGTTAGATTAGCCCATTCATTGTAGTGAATAGCAGGATTGACCTGCCACTGCTCAGCATTTGAAGCCGCCAAGCAGGCAGCAATATACTTTTCACGGTTTGTAACAAGCTCAGCCTCTGCAGTATTACTCCAAGACAGAGCGGCCTTTGAACCATCTACAAGAATCTTACGCAGTTTTTTGACTCCGGGACTAAGCACATCTCCCAAATCATATCTACCATCGCCTTTGAATTCGACAGGGGCCTTAAGGTTGTGGCAAATATCCTTAAAGATATGCTCACAGTAATATCTCAGTAAACCGGCTGCCAATCTTACGTCATCTACCTTCAAAGCAGTTTCTATTTCTTTCCAAACATCACGATTTTTCCATTCAGTTGGCCCAAGTTCTGGAGTCCAATTACTAAAATGGACCGTGTTATTTGAGTCGATCAAACCCGCACTAGCCATGTGCTTGAGCCAAACTTCATCATGTGTCGTCAAGATGAATTGTGTGTCAGGAAAGTTCTTTTTAAGTAAGTTACATACTTCTTTACGATGGCCTGTATCAACTGACATTAACACATCGTCCAAGACAGCGAATCTAAAATTAGAACCCTGCAAACGCTTCATAAGTGCCAAGTAAAGACATAGCCCCATACCATCCTGATGCCCTTCGCTATGGTATGCTCCTGGAGGAAAGTGGCCTCTACCATAAAATTCAACATCAAAGTCCAATTTCCCCATTGAAGGAGTAAGTTTTGCGGTAAAAGTTCCTTCATCCTCACTATTTATTGCGCGATAAAAACTGCCGAACTCGTCTTCAACTTCCTTATAGATACTTTCTAGAACACCATTACTTTCTCTTACGTAAGTGTCGTAAACGGTAATAGCGAGTTCAGCTTTATCTTCTGCCTGTTTAGCGTTGCGTTTAGCTGCGCGCCATGATTTTAATCTATCGTCGCAAAGTATCAGATAATCCCTTGCGGCGTCTATATCGCTCGGATCTGGAATGGCAGACATGAGTGTTTCAATGAAATTCATTGCTATAGTAAAATCCTCAGGTATTAAAGAAATATCATTTAAGGCAGAAATACTTTCGTTCAAAGGAAGGAAATTTCTAAGCGATTTTATTTTTGTTTCAAGGTTAGATCGATAGTTGACAAGTATAGAAACCTTTTCTGGAGAAAGAATCTTAGCATGTTTCTCTATTAAAAGAATAGAAGCACTGAGTTTTTGGATTTCACCGATGATAGGTGACAACTTCTTTTCTGTCGCTGATTTTTTTGCAGATGCTTCTTCGAACCTTTTGAGCTTTCCTTCAAGTAATCCCCGAAGCGTAACGATCTCCCATTCTGTATCACAAACAGGACATGCTCTTTCGGTTAAATAGCTTATCGCATTGCGTAGAAACTGATCCTTTGAAATGCCTCCAGCGATTGCCGGGTCATTAGCCAATGTGGATAATTCTTTCTGGGCTTCTTCGCATTGTTCAATAAATAACTGCTTCCCCCAAACCTGTAGCAATTGACGTATGTTCTTAAAATCCAATAATGCCTCAGCCTTGTTAATTTTAGGGGCTGTCGATGCTTTCGCAATAGTCGTGAGGCCATCACTAAGCATAGTCGTAGCTGTAAATGTGTCTATCAAAGGCAAACCTAAAATTGTTCGTCTTGTATTGGCGGCATGAAGAATGTTCTCAGACTTTAATTCCGTAATATCCAACGCTTTGGCTAAGTTGTCACCAGCAGCATCACTAACCTTTTTGAGTGCCGTATAATCTCCATTACATGAGTTGCTGATCGTTTTGAAGGTGTTTCGAAGTTCCCCAACCTTATTTAATTGCAGGAGAGCTTGAATCTCTTGAGATCTTTTTACCGGTTGAGCCAAGACGTATGCAATTAGCTCGCGACGGGAAAGAACAAATTCCGGGTGGTTTTCTAATTGGGTAAGTACCTCAAGTACATCTTGCGTATCCGGAATAATTATTGGTGATAATGCGTTTTTTACATTCCTTTCAATTGAGACCATTTTATTACCTAAAGACGGAATCCTAAGATTTACCTTAACTGTGGCTTTTCCCGGATCGTCTCGGTAGTCAACATGAGGTGCATGTTTTTTGAGAGAGATAGCTCCAGTCCCCCCACCGGAAAGCCTAGATATGTTTCCTGTGAGTGCAAATTCTAGAGCGTCAACCACTCCACTTTTTCCTGTACCGTTAGGTCCGCAAATCGCAAAGTTCTTTCCTTTCAAGATAAGAGTAATATCTCTAATCCCCCTGAACTCCTTTATTCTAATTTGATCTACTAAAATCATAAAGACTGGTTATCTGAAAATAATGCAGTCGTAATTGCCCCCTCAGACAAATCCGGCTTACTTATCAATGTTTCCCGAAGACGCTGAATTACAGCAGGAGAAACTGACTTATCTCCTAACCCCTTCAAAAATTGCTCAAAAGCTTCCTCAGGTATGCTGGTTATTGAATCCATAATGATATGTATTAAACCTACTGCTCTTACGTCTAATGATTAATAAAATTATGAATTATTTATAACATGGCTCAAATAAAGACTTTTATATCAATTTTAATCCAATTACCTCACCTAGGTTGACTCGCGTTTACATAACACCTCCAGCCTGTGATATTTTGAAATCTCACCTCCATTCTTATTTTTTAATTTTTACTTTTGATTTTTTAATTTGCAAAATGCGCATAGACATCATAACCGTTCTTCCTGAATTATTGGAAAGCCCCTTTAGCCATTCTATTTTGAAACGCGCTAAGGAGCGGGGCCTGCTGGAAGTCTATACCCACAACCTCCGCGATACCACTCCATACAAACAGGCGCAGGTGGATGATTACCAGTTTGGCGGGGGCGCGGGCATGGTCATGATGCCGGAGCCGCTTGCCATTGCCATAGAGCTATTGCAAAAAGACCGCAAGTATGACGAGATCATATACATGACCCCCGATGGCAGCCTGTTTGACCAGAAAACTGCCAATACCCTCTCATTAAAGGAAAACATAATGATCATCTGCGGGCATTACAAAGGAATAGATGAGCGTATCCGCCAGCATTTTGTGACTATGGAAATATCTATTGGGGATTATGTGCTCAGTGGCGGAGAACTTGCGGCTGCCGTAGTAGTTGACGCCATAGGACGCCTGTTACCCGGCGTATTAAACGATGAGACCTCTGCCCTGTTCGACTCCTTCCAGGACGGGCTGCTTGCCCCCCCTGTCTATACCCGCCCGGCTGACTTCCGTGGCTGGAAAGTACCGGATATCCTCCTCACCGGCGACCCAAAAAAGATAGACGCATGGCGCCACGAAGAATCCCTGAAAAGGACCACAGAACGCAGGCCGGGGCTACTTGATAACAATGAATAGTGTTAAGTTAAGTGGGGTATTTCACTAAGCGGAAATACTTCTTTCAGTCTTACGCCCCTGTCTGTTTGTTGCAGGGTGCAACATTCATTCTTAGGGTCATGCTCAAAGAAAAGCACCCAGTTATCAGCTACAGCTTCTCTAAGCAACCTGGCTTTTTCATGCAAGGTATCTAAGGGGCGCATATCATAAGCCATCACCCACGGCAGAGAGATATGCGCGACACTTGGCAAAAGATCAGCGCAGAAAAGCACTGTGGTATTATTATATTTTATCTGGGGCAGCATCATATCCTCAGTATGGCCGTTCACATAACGTATGCGTATGTCCTGCAACCATTCTTCACCATCAGGCGTTTCTATAAAACGCAATTGCCCGCTTTCCTCAATAGGCAAAATATTCTCTTTCAGGAAAGATGCTTTCTCGCGCTCGTTAGGGGATAATGCCAGTTGCCAATGTTTATGATTACTCCAGTAAACAGCATTCTTAAAAGCCGGAACCAGCTTATCTCCTTCGCGGATAATAGAACCGCCGCAATGATCGAAATGAAGATGGGTCAGAAACACATCGGTGATGTCGTCCATCGTAAACCCGTGTTTGGCAAGGCTTTTTTCTATAGTGTCCTCCCCATGGGGGTAGTAATGGCTGAAAAATTTCTCATCCTGTTTATTACCCATGCCATTGTCCACCAGTATCTTGTAGTTGCCATGTTCTATAAGCAGGCAGCGCATAGCCCAGCTACACATATTATTTTCATCGGCGGGATTAGCCTTGTTCCACATCGTCTTGGGAACAACGCCAAACATAGCGCCCCCGTCAAGCTTAAAATACCCGGTATTTATTGTGTATAGTCGCATGTTTCAAACTCAAAAGTAACAAGTAAAAAATCAAAAAAGTATTCCGTTATCACTGTTATATAAAAATCAATTCCCTGATAAATTGTAAAATTCATTCACCAAGAAACTGTTTTTTGATATCCTCCCACTTTATAAGATAATCGGGATTTGTTTCTATAGCATGTAATTCTGCATCTAATGCGTCTTTTTGCCACTGGGGCAGGTCAGTTTCTATTTCCTGGATATCCATATCCTTAATATTTATTCCAAAAATTAATTCAATTTTTTATATGTTTTTACGATAACGATGAATAAATCCTTTCAATCCTAATTCCCAATCCCCAACCTTGCCTACCGGCAGGCAGGTTCCAAATTCCTTTTCCTTATCGCAATATACAAAATCAGTGCCCCCAAAACAAAGAACGTGATCAATGCTATTATGGCGCTGCGCATATTCATGATGCTGTCAATAAATCCGAAGGAGAGCATACCGATAACAATCGCAACTTTTTCGGTAACATCATAAAAGCTGAAAAAGGAAGCGGTATCCTGTGTAGGCGGCATTAATTTGGAATAGGTAGAACGGCTCAGCGATTGAATACCTCCCATTACCAGTCCCACTATGACAGCTATGATGTAGAATTGAATAGCAGTCTGGACAAAATAGGCCGCTATACATACTGCTATCCATATAAACACTACAAACAATAACACCTGCAAATTGCCAAACCGCTCCGACAACCTCGCCATAATGAAAGCGCCTGCTATAGCTACAAGTTGTATCACAAGTATAACTGCTATCAGTTGGCTTGTTTCTAATTTCAGTTCCTTGCTTCCAAAAAGAGTTGCCGCCAGCATCACGGTTTGCACGCCCATGCTATAAAAGAAAAATGCCCCCAGGTAGGTTCGTAGCACAGGCAGTTCCTTTATCTGCGACCAGACTTTTTTAAGCTCATGAAACCCATTTGAGAGCAGGCTGTGTCCCGGTTTTTCAGCTAAAGGTTTCCCTTTCGGTAATTTGTAGAAAGTGATCTGTGCAAATCCGGCCCACCACAAGCCTACCAGGAAAAAGGATAATCTTGGCGCAAAAGAACTGTCTGTTATGCCGAACCATTCCGGTTTCAACACAAATACAAAACAGATGACCTGGAGTAACACACTTCCTATGTATCCATAAGCAAAGCCCTGCGCGCTCACACGATCCCGGTCATCCTCTATGGCTATTTCAGGCAGGTATGCATTATAAAACACAAGGCTTCCGCAATAACCCAGCGCAGCCAATGCAGAGCAGATAATACCCAGTTCCAGCGTATTGCCCTTAAAAAAATACAGGCAGCAGCAGGCTGTGGCGCCTATATAACAAAAGAACTTCATGAAGCTCTTTTTATTGCCTTTATAGTCTGCTATTGACGATAGAATGGGCGAGATAAGTGCAATAATAAGGTATGCAGTAGCTATAGAATAATCAAACAGGGAACTGTTTTTGAAGGTGTGGCCGAAAAATGATACCTTATCACTAATGACCTTTCCATCCTTAGTGATCGTGGTAACTGCATTGTAATAGGCCGGGAAAATAGTTGAGGTAATAACAAGGTTATAGGCTGAGTTTGCCCAGTCATACATAGACCATGCCCGGTGTACCGACCCGGAAGATGTGATATGCGCAGCAGGGCTTGTAACTGTATCCATGCGCCTAAAGTAGATTTTTTGTTTGGGAATTTGAAATATGATTACAACTTGCTTTTCACCTGATAAGTCAGTACGCCACATTCCACAATATTCAATCACATTCCATCACATTAAATTATCTTTGCCCTATGAAATATAAAGGAATACCTCCTGGAAACGTTATGGAATGGCTCAAAGAAACGTATGAAGGCAGGGAGGTAAAGGATTCAATATCTCCAACAGGCAACTGGCTGGGGATAACATTAGCGCATATCGAAAAAGGCAGTGCTGTGCTTACGGCAGAAGTACGCCATGAAATGACTAACCCTTATGGTAATATTCATGGGGGAATGATGAGCCTGATCATTGACGAAGCAATTGGCTGGGCGCTGGCAAGCCTTGATACGAAAAAGCACTATACATCGCTATCCCTCGACGTTGACTTCCTCTATGCTATTAAAGAAGGGAAAAGGCTGAGAGCCGAATCAAAGGTGCTGCGGGTTGGCAAAAAGATCATCAATATAGAATGTCATGTGTACGATATGGATGGGAATATATTAGCAAGAGCCAGCAGCAACCTGATCGTAACTAACATGGAGTTTGTTTAGGAAAGTTGACAAAATAAAACCTGCCATGCGGATTCTGCCCCAAATATCAAATAGATCATTTTCCGTATTGGCACGGCAGGTTACAAGGATGGCTCAATATCTTCAATTTTTCAGGATTAATATTACTTTTGCCCGGTAATTATGCTCAACGGTAAGAAAATAGTAATTGTGCTGCCCGCCTACAATGCCGCGCTCACGCTCGAACGCACCTATAAAGAGATCCCATTTGATATTGTGGACGATATAGTGCTGGTTGACGATAACAGCCGCGATGATACCGTAGCCGAAGGCCAGCGCTTAGGTATTAAACATATCATAAAGCATGAAGTAAACAAAGGCTATGGCGGCAATCAGAAAAGTTGTTATAAAAAAGCCCTTGACCTCGGCGCGGATATAGTGATCATGCTGCATCCCGATTACCAATACACACCCAAACTGATACATGCCATGTCATCTGTCATCGCATGGGATGTTTACCCGGTAGTGCTGGCGTCACGCATTCTGGGACAAGGCGCGCTGAGAGGCGGTATGCCCTTGTATAAATATATCTTTAACCGTTGCCTTACCTTGTTTGAGAATATACTGCTGTGGGAAAAACTAAGTGAATATCATACCGGTTACCGCGCTTTTAGCGCAGAGGTATTACGCTCTATTGATTTTACCTGCAACAGTGATGATTTCGTTTTTGATAACGAGATGATCTCGCAGATATTCATGAACGGATTTGAGATAGCCGAAGTAACCTGTCCTACCAAGTATTTTGAAGAAGCATCAAGCATCAACTTCAGCCGCAGCATGAAGTATGGCAGAGGCGTACTGCGCGTTTCGCTCACCCATCGCCTCCATAAATGGGGATGGATAAAAAGTAAGCTGTACGGAAACCCCTGACCCCTAAAG
>JBIOGX010000028.1:0-13752 GCA_044448445.1 Chitinophagales bacterium | reverse complement strand
CTGCAATAAATGCGGGCATAAGGGCAATATCTTAGTTATCTCGTTTTGCAGTATCACGGGGTCTATCACCACGCCGTTGCCTATAAGGTTCAGGCAATGATCCTGAAACACGCCGGAAGGTATGGTATGCAATACCACCTTGACGCCATTCACATATAAAGTATGGCCCGCATTCGGCCCACCCTGGAAGCGGGCAATAATATCGTATTTACCAGCCAGGTAATCAACAATCTTACCCTTGCCTTCATCCCCCCATTGCAATCCCAACAGAACATCAATCATGAAAAATACTTTAAGCGGGCAAAATTAATGTTTAAATGATTTAAAAATCAAGTGAAATAAATAGATGTGGATAAAAAGCCTGAAATTTTTTGCAGCATTTTATTTTTTATTTTTAGCATCCTCTTTTTCTCCATCAAATCCCTGCAGCGTTGACATAAGTTGCTGCATAGTGCGCTGGTAATTATTACTGGAGCCATCAAGGAATATCGTATTACCTTTTCCATATTCTGCGAAGTGCTTAATGGCATCCGTCCACATAGAAAAAAGAATATAGGAAGCATCGAGGTTGGCGGTTTCCATTTCTTTAGCCGCTGAAGCAATACCCTTGGCTACTTCTTCACGGAAAAGAGCGACGCCCTGTCCGCGCATCTGCGCGGCAGTACGCTCGGCATCAGCCGATATTTTTATCGCGTTTCCTTCTGCTTCGGCAGCCTTAGTCTTGGTAATTAACAAAGCCTGTCCTTCATTTTCAGCAGCGGCTTTCAGGTTATTAGAAGCCACTACGCGGGACATAGACTTTAATATATCCTCATCAAAAGTAATATCGTTTATCTGCAGGTCAAGCAGGTGATACCCCCAGCCTTCTAATTGTTTGTCTAATTGTTCCTTTACATGCAAGACGATCTCAGTGCGAAGCAATAATATCTCTGATTGTTTCTTGGTGGCTACAAACGCTCTCACAGCCCCTTCTACAGATTTTATTAAAGCTTGTATAAAATTGCGCTCGTCTATAAACTTGAATGCCACTTTCTCAATCGTGTCGCTTTCTTCATTACGCACCGAATAAAGCAGCATGGCTGTGAAATAGACATTTGCCTGATCCTGCGAAATAGCCGGTATTTTCATTTCTATAGTGCGGTTCTGGTAAGATATTCTTCTAAATATCTGCTCAATAAAAGGAATACGCAGATTCAGACCAGGGCGTATAATGCGCTTAAATTTTCCAAATACCGTAATAACAGCTACAGTTCCTTGCTGTACAGTAACAAAACTCATTGCCAATAACAGGACAATGATGCCAATAAAAATTAATCCGGGAGTCATGATCATTTGATTTTGTTTTGGAAATATACGAAGATGTACAAAATATCTGTTTATTTTTTTGGCAAAACAAGTTATGTCATGAAATAACCGGAATAATCAGAGTTTTGCTGAGCCAATGCCAACAATAAACACACAGTTATACTGCGCAAGAAACAGGTTAGTGATGCCGACAAATATAAGATGTCAAAAATACTAAGTGAAGATGATTAAATAAAATCCACCAATTTCAACAACTCTGTTCCATTTGTGCTTCGTTGCAAAAGCCTTAAATAGCTTGCTATTCGTCCCGACGATTGTTGGGACGCCTCGCACAAAAGAAACATAATCATTAAACTTGATGGATTTTATTTAATCATCTTCACTAACTCATTCCTGCATGAAGTTTAATGATAAAAAATACATACAACTATGAAAATGTATATTTTTGTTCTATGCGGGCTTTTTCATATACCATCTTCTTCGTACTGTTTGTTGTATTTGCTCATGCACAACAAGTTACATCTGCTGATACAGTGATCCTGAAAATACAACAAATTAAAAATGATACTCTGCGGATGGACTCACTTTATCATTATGCACACAAAAAAGTAGATGATCAGCCGAAAGAAGCTATAAATATTGGAAAAATATTACTTGAGGACGCCCAAACCCATGAGTACCGTTTAGGAATTGCAAATGCAGATAACATAATGGGTTTAGGATATGAATATATTGCAGACTATTCTAAAAGCTTAAAATACTACCTGGATGCATTGAGCATCTATAAAGACCTTAAATTATACCCATATCAAATAGATGTTACACTCGGCGTTTCCAGGATATATGACGTAACAGGCGATCCGGGTAATGAGAAAAAATACGTAGAAGAAGCAATGGCAATATGTGAGCAAAATAAAACAAATGAAAGGATAAGAAAGATGCAACCCAGTGTTTTGGATTACCTCGCTACTATATACAAAAAAGAAGGCAGGTATGATACTTCAATCAAACTATATAAAGAAGCTATCGCTTTAGCAAAGCAAAATGGAAACAGGATGGAACAGATCAGTTCATTGGGCAACCTGGCTATTGCATTAAAGAGCAATAAAGATTACGCGGCATCTCTTACTGCTTATAACGAAGCGATCACACTACTGGATACTGTTAATGAGATCTATTATTATGCAGTGCTATTAGATAACATGGCTATTTTATTTTATAAAATGGATGATCTTGACAAAAGCGAACAGTATTCCCTTAAGGCCATGGCCATGGTGCAAAAGACAAATAACACTGAAGTACTCAGGGACATTTATGAAAATTTGAAAAACACGTACTTAAAAGAAAAAAAATATCCTGAAGCCCTTAATTATTTTTCGAAATGGAGCGATGTTAAGGATTCTATTTTGAATCATGAAAAATTACAACTGATAACTGAGTGGCAAACAAAGTTTGATGCTGGCGCCAAAGACAAACAGATAGCAGATCAAAAAAAAGAGCTTGCTTACAATCGTAAAATTAACTGGTCTCTTGCACTAAGTTCAGCGCTCTTATTATCATTAGGGCTTATTGTATATAGGAGCTATAACTCTCAAAAAAAATATAACATATTGCTTTCCAAAGAGAAAAAAAGATCGGAAGACCTGTTGCTTAATATCCTTCCATCGGAAGTAGCAGATGAGCTGAAAGAAAAGGGAAAAGCTGCTGTTAAGCATTTCGATCATGTAACTGTTATGTTTACAGATTTTGTCAATTTCACACAGGCAAGCGAACGGATGAGCCCTCAACAACTAATTGATGAACTTCATTTCTGTTTCAAGGCATTTGATGAGATCATTGACAAATACAATATTGAGAAGATCAAAACCATCGGCGATTCATACCTTGCAGTATCAGGGCTTCCTGCATCAGACCCGCAACATGCGGAGCATATTGTAAATGCGGCTATTGAGATAAATATGTTTGTTCACAACCGAAGACAACAAATGGGCGATCAGACGTTTGAGGTGCGCATAGGCATACATAGCGGCAGTGTAGTAGCAGGTATAGTAGGCATTAAAAAATTTTCCTACGATATTTGGGGAGATACCGTGAACACAGCAGCCCGAATGGAACAATGCAGTGAACCTGGTAAAATAAATATTTCACAAACAACCTACGATCTCATCAAAGATAAATTCACTTGCACCTACAGGGGTGAAATAGAAGCTAAAAATAAAGGTAAGCTTGGAATGTATTTTGTGACCGGTTAATCAGATCTGTCTGCCGGCCTGCTTGTTAGCTAATGTTTTTTACAATTATATTTAAGCGCGTAGCTTCGATTATTTTCATAATCTAAAGCTCTATACACACATTTTTAGGCTCTGTAAAAAACCGTAGTGCATCCCATCCGCCTTCGCGGCCTGTACCGCTGTTTTTAAATCCGCCGAAGGGGGTGCGCAGGTCGCGCAGCAGCCAGCAGTTTACCCATATAATACCACTATGCACAGCAGCAGCGACACGGTGTGCACGGCTTATATCCTGCGTCCATATTGTTGCGGAGAGGCCATAGTCGCTGGTGTTGGCAAGCTGTAATGCTTCGCCTTCCGTTTTGAATGACTGCAATGTTACCACCGGACCGAATATCTCTTCCATATTGGTACGGCAATGCGGGCCGAGGCCCTCTATAATAGTGGGTTCTATAAATAGCCCGTTTTCACAACGGCCTTTGAATTTCACCACATTACCACCTGTGAGTATTGTACCGCCTTCTTCTTTTGCAAGGGCTATACAGCCCAATACTTTATCAAAGTGCATCTTACTTACTATTGCTCCCTGCTTACTATTGTCATCGAGCGGGTCGCCTACCGTCAGTTTTTGGGTGCGGGCTATAAACTCAGTTTTGAAATTTTCATAAATACTTTCTTCCACGAGGATACGGCTGCCGCACAGGCATATCTCGCCTTGGTTGCTGAATGATGACTGCAACGTAACACGCATCATCTTATCCCAATCACAATCCGCAAAGATGATGTTGGGATTTTTGCCGCCAAGCTCAAGAGATATTTTTTTGAACATAGGCGCGGCGGTAGCGGCAATATCCCTGCCCGCGCGTGTGCTGCCTGTGAACGATATAGCCTTCACGTCCGGGTGCGCAACTATAGCCGAGCCACATCCCGACCCGGTGCCATGCAATATATTCAGCACACCCGGCGGCAACCCTGCTTTTATACATATTTTGCTAAGCAGGTATGCTGTCATGGGTGTTACCTCGCTGGGTTTTGCCACCACACAATTACCGGCGGCAAGAGCCGGAGCTATCTTCCAGGTAAAAAGATATAGTGGCAGGTTCCATGGGGAGATGCAGCCCACCACACCTATGGGCTGGCGCAGGGTATAGTTGATCGCCTTATCCTCCATATTATGGCTCTCTGTGCTGAAGTGCATAATACCCGTAGCAAAGAAGCGGAAATTACTTGACGCCCTCGGTATATCCACCCTTTTGCTGAGCCACAATGGTTTGCCATTATCATTGGTTTCGGCAAGAGCCAGCGCATCAAGGTTATCGTCTATCAACTGCGCTATGTGGTTTAATATTTTAAAACGCTCTTCGACAGGAGTAGCGCTCCATGCCGGGAAGGCTGCCCTGGCAGCGCCCACCGCTTCCTCCACATCTTTAATGTCACTATCCGGCGTCTGGCTATATATCGCTCCTGTGGCAGGATTGGTATTATCCATGTATTTCCTGTTTATAGGAGGCTGTAACTCACCGGCTATATAATTGGCTATTTGCTTTGGCGCGTTCAGATCTGTCATATTTACAAAAGTAGTTATTACCGATTATATCACATCGCAACGGAATGGTAAATTTTAGCGATATAAGGAACGCTGGCAAATTAACTACCACCATCTTACTTGTTCTTTTTATCTCGTTGTTAATTATTTTTTAATTGCCTCGATGAGGGCTGCGCCGTTCATTTTTTCGGCGTTGCCAAACCTTTAAATAGCTTGCTATTCGCTCCCGACCTTTGGTTGGGATGAAAAAATAAAAAACCTGCCTACCGGCAGGCAGGTAACTACGCAATATGGTAGCATTTATTGGTCTCAGTCGTTAGTGAAAACTATGCACTTTAGTGCAAGGGCTTTAGTAATGCGAAAAAATCTGCTTAAACTTGTAGATGAATCGCCATGGAAGCCATACGGTATCAAGATTAACAGTTCATATAGTATGGATAACAAAATACCGTTACCATGTGTTAGTTGGAGATATTCAAAATTTAGAACATCATAGAGATGATAGCAGTCCTAATGCTGAAAATTTGATACTGGAGTAGGAATTTATTCCGGCGTCATGAACCTGATAACCAATTTAAATGTTTATTTGGATGCGAGAAAAAAATTTGAGAATAATTGCGCATGCCCCATTAAATCATAAACAATATTTATACGCCAATAAACCATTCCAAAACCCATTATCTTAGCTTTGTAATATACTATTGAATTCACAACATGGAAATAAAACAATTATATACTAACTGCCTCAGCGAAGCCGCTTATTTCATAGCCAGCGGTAGCGAGGCTGCGGTTATAGATCCCCTGCGCGATGTAGATACCTACCTGAAAATGGCGGAAGAAAAAGGGGTGAAGATCAAATATATTTTTGAAACACACTTCCATGCCGACTTTGTAAGCGGCCACATAGAGCTTGCTCAAAAAACAGGCGCCCCCATCATTTACGGCCCAAATACAAACGCATCTTTCAACGTGCATGTTGCTGCTGATGGCGAGGAGTTCTCTGTGGGCAAACTGAAACTGAAAGTATTGCACACTCCCGGCCATACTTTGGAAAGTACTTGCTACCTGCTGCATGATGAAGCAGGAGCGCCGCATTGCATATTTACCGGCGACACCTTATTCGTAGGCGATGTAGGCAGGCCCGATCTGTTCAGCGGCAACCTCAGCAAGGAAGAACTGGCAGGCATGATGTACGAATCACTGCAGCACAAAATAAAACCACTCAGCGATAATATTATTGTTTACCCGGCGCATGGCCCAGGCTCCTCCTGCGGCAAAAGCCTCGGACCTGAAACATCCAGTACTATAGGTGCGCAGAAGGCCACCAACTATGCCCTGCAAACCATGGACAAAGTTGAATTTATAAAAGCGGTAACTACAGGCTTATCCGAGCCCCCGGTTTATTTCCCGGTCAATGCACGTATCAACAAAGAAGGTTACGACAGCCTTGATTCCGTATATGATAAAGGATTGCAGCCATTGACCATTGAAGTATTCAAACAAAAGGCGCATGATGGCGCATGGATATTAGACACCCGCCCTGCCGCTGTATTTACAAACGGTTTTGTGCCGGAGTCCATTGGTATTGGGCTTGATGGCCGCTATGCCGAGTGGGCAGGCACTTTGATCCCTAACAAGCAGGCGTTGATATTGGTTACAGAACAAGGAAAGGAAAAAGAAAGTATCACCCGCCTGGCGCGCGTAGGCATAGACAATGTGCATGGCTACCTTGATGGTGGTTACGAGGCATGGCGCAATGCCGGTGAAAAGATAGACCTCATTATAGACATTGAACCCGATGAACTCGCTATGGATATTCCGCATGACAATATGCTGGAAGTTATAGACGTGCGCAAACCATCTGAGTTTGATATTGCCCATGTAAAAGGTGCCATAAATGTTCCGCTTGATACATTAGCTGATCCTCTACATGTGGCAATGATAGACGATACCAAAAATCTTTATGTTCATTGTGGAGGGGGCTACCGTTCCGTGATCGCTGCGTCTATTTTAAAACGCCATGGTTATCATAACCTCCGCAACGTACTCGGCGGATTCGCAAAGATGAAAGCTGAAAAAAGAATACCTGTGGTACTTGCCGGTAAAGTAGGTGCATAATTAAGGACGTTACCTAATCAATGAGCTTTTCCTATCCACAATTCAGGGTTAAGCTTTTGAGATTTCCCCTTGCTGCCGGCCTTCCATATCTGGAAATTGATGGTAGGTATATTATCGTCTCCGTTTCCTACTTTTCCTATTATTTGCTTTGCAGTAACATGCTGGTCTTTAGTTACCGAAACATTGGATAAACCATTATATACTGTAAAGTAATTACCATGCTTTATCATCACGCTCTCTGAGCTACCACCTGTTGGGGAAAATATATTCGTCACTGTCCCATCATACACTGCCCTCACCGTAGCATTCTGGTCTGTTTGTATATCTATCCCGCTGTTTTCTATCATTACTTTTTGTTCTACAGGATGCGGATGAGTGCCAAAATGATCAGAAATGTAACCCCGCTCTACCGGCCAGTATAGCTTACCTTTATTCCCTTCAAAGTTACTGGCAAGCGCCATGTCGGTAGGCGTTAACATAAGTTCAGGAGCGGCGGCAGGTTGCGCCTTTACCCTGCTTGGGCCTGTTGCGGGTGGTGGATTATTTTCTTCTTTCCCTGGCGCTGTTGGTTTAACGGCATTTGCTTCTCTCTTTGCTTCTGCCAGCCTGCGCTTCTCCTCTTCCTCTGCAGCCTTGCGGGCCTTTTCCATTTCCATTTCTATATAATGCTGAATGGCTTTATTTACATTGTTAGCTATTTTCCGGTTCTTTTCTATAGACTTCAGCAATTCGCTTTCCCGCCCTTTCAACTCCTGTAACACCTGGTTCTGTTTATCTGCATCTTCTTTCAATTTCTGGGTTTGCTCTACTTTTTCCTTTTGTTTATTCACCAACTCTTCTTTTGTAACATTCAAAGCGCCAATCTTATGCTGTAATTGTGTTTGGGTCATGTATATTTGCTCCACCTGGTCTTTGCGAAAGTCCCTGAATTTTTTTAGATACTTCATGCGGCGCATGGCGTCATTAAAGTCTCTTGATGAAAATAAGAATGCCATCATATCATAAGAGCTGCGGGTAGTATAAGCATAGCGGATAGATTGCGCATAGCGTATCTTCAGTTGATCTAACTTTTGTTTCAGGGTTAGTATTTCTTTTGACGATGATTTAATAGTGCTCTCAACATTATCCAGTTGATCATTAATATTATTGATCAGGCTCTGGCGCTCTGCAAGTTTATTTTGTAAAACCTGTAACTCTGCAAGTGTAGCGCCTTTTTTATTTTTTATCGTTTCAAGTTGCGCCTCCGTTTCCTTTATAGACTCCTGTATCTCTTTCTTCTTCGCTTCAAGTTGCTCCTTGGTCATGGTGTACTGCACATTCTTCTGTGCAATGGCTGCGACAGTCAGAAAGAGGCATAAAAAAAGAAGGGCAATGCGCATGAATAAATTTTAGTACGTAACAAAAATAACTAAATAATGACGCCCGTCTATACCCATACAGTACTTTTAAGATGATTTTACGATCTTTTTCCACAAAAACTTCTTTATTGCCAAAAGGTTTGTTTTCTTTTGCTGTTTAGATAAACTACAAAATATATACTATGCTATATTCAATGACAGGGTTTGGGCGCGCGGATGCTATGGTTAATGGCCGCGAGGTTGTAGTGGAGATTAAAGCCCTAAACGGTAAACAATTCGATATGGCTACAAAGTTGCCGCCCATATTGCGCTCTTACGAGCTTGATATACGCAACCTGCTTAATTCGCTGTTGATTCGCGGCACTATAGACCTTACTGTAAATGTCCGGCAGGAAGGGGCGTCAAAACCAATGGTCATCAATACAGACTTGGCTTTGTTTTACTACCAGGCCATGAAGCAAATAGCCGAACAGACCGGCCTGCCACAGGAAAATATCATTGCTACTCTCATGCGTATGCCGGAAGTAGTGGTACCTGACCAGGATGTATTACCCGAGAAAGAATGGAAACAGGTAAAGACGGTCATAGAAGAAGCTGCAAAGCAACTGATGGAACATCGCAGGCACGAAGGGGAAGCCATGCTCAAAGACATAAAGTTACGGATTAGCAACATAGGAATGTTGCATGAAAAAATATTGCCATTGGAAGCCGACCGAATGGAGCGGATACGCGCAAAGCTCACACAATGGCTGGAAGATATGGCAGGCAAGGAAAAGATAGACCCCAACCGCTTTGAGCAGGAAATGATCTATTACCTTGAGCGTATGGATTTCTCAGAAGAAAAAATAAGATTAAAACAACATTGCGGCTACTTCAATGATACCATCAATGAAAATGACGCAGCAATAGGCCGGAAACTAAATTTCATTTTACAGGAAATAGGCAGAGAGATAAACACACTCGGCTCAAAAGCCAACCATGCCGAGATACAACAAATCGTGATCAATATGAAGGACGAACTGGAAAAAGCAAAAGAACAAATTTTAAACATTCTGTAATAAGCCTACGACACTCATATAATATTCTCAAATTCGCCAGACACCGTCTGACGAATTCATATTATAAATTAAACATTAATTTCACTCTATTTCTTAGAAACTTTACATCTTTAGCGACTTTGGTGGTTAAAATTAGGCGCTATTCCCTTTTTCGCATATTATTATTAGCTATTTTACTGGATTGCTCCGTTAGGAGCTACCGCTTTGTAGGGTAATATATAATGTTCGCAATGCTCCATAGGAGCTACCTCCCACGCGCGAAAAGGGTAGCTCCTAACGTAGCAATTATAAAAAATTATCTGCGAAAATCTGAAATGCACCGGTTAAAATTTCACATCCTTCCTCAAAACTTTTATTGTGTAGTTTTGCATAAGTATATGAACAACAGACTCCTCATTTTTTATTTTTTACTTTTTACTTTTTACTTTTTTTGTGGCTGCATGCCATCTCCTTATTTTCAGAAGGAGACAGCAATACCTAAAAATGAATGGGCTTATAATTTCAAACCGACCTTCACTTTCGATATTACAGACACTACGGTGAATTACAAGCCTTCTTTTCTTATCCAACATACGCAGGCATACCCTTATTGCAATATTTGGATGTGGATATACATTAAAACACCCGGTGATACTATACTCAAAAAAGAACGAATAAATATTACCCTGGCCGAAGCAACAGGTAAATGGCTGGGGCGTGGCATGGGCGAGATATGGGAACAGCGCATGCCGATAGACCTCGGCGACTCTGTTAAATTCAACAGGAAAGGAACTTATCAAATATCTCTCGAGCAAAATATGCGTATTAATCCCTTGCCCGATATATTGCATATAGGGCTGAGGGTTGAAAAGACAAGGCGTAAACATTGAGCACAGATACCGCTTTATTACCCTGACTCACTCGCAATATTTTAATTTTTAATTTTTAATTTAAAAATGCGCTTCTTTACCTCCGTACACCTACTCTTGCTCGCTTACATTATAGCGGTATTGGTTTTTTGGGAGATAAGCCTGCAAAAACTCAATCGCAATATCTATGCGCAGGAGGTCATTACACTTAAAAGCAAGGTGGATAGTTTACAAGACCCGAATACTTACAATCAGGAGCTTGGCACGCTAAAACATAAACTTTCTCTTCGCACGACCCAATACGTCGGGGAGGGCGCCACCTTTCTTATCGTCATACTCATCGGCGCTGTGGTAGTATATACATCCTTTCGCCGGCGTATCATGCTCTCGCGCCAGCAAAATAACTTTATGTTATCAGTTACCCACGAACTCAAGTCGCCTATAGCCGCTATGAAGCTGAACCTGCAAACCCTCGAAAAACATCAGTTGAATGAAGGCCAGCGAAAGCAATTGATAGATCGCTGTATCCGGGAATCAAACAGGCTTAATGACCTGTGCAATAATATGCTTCTGGCATCCCAGATGGAAGGCAGGCAGCACAAGCAGGTAAAAGAAACATTCAATCTGTCGGAACTGGTAGAAGATGCGGTAAAAGATTATGCAGCCCGCTACCCACGCAAATTTGAAGAAGATATTATGCCCGGCTGCAGGGTCAACGGCGACAAAATGATGTTGCACATGGCCGTCAATAATCTGCTGGAGAATGCCGTAAAATATACCCCTGACGACAAATCCATTAGTATAACGTTACAGGCAACAAAGAGCAATATATTACTACAGGTAAAAGACGAAGGCTCCGGCATTCCTGATGCAGAAAAGCGAAAGATATTCAACAAGTTTTACCGTATAGGCAGCGAAGAAAGCCGTAAATCCAAGGGAACAGGGCTTGGGCTTTACCTCACAAACAAGATCGTATTACAGCATAAAGGGCGTATCACCATTAAAGACAATACACCCTCAGGTTCTGTTTTTGAAATATCACTGCCTCTTTCTTAGGGCAGTATGCAGTTTTCAGTGGCAGCACCCCATTTTCACATTTGCATACTTTCACACCTGCCTGCCGGTAGGCAGGTTTTCAAATTCATTGAGTCATTGAGCTATTCAGCCATTGAGCCATTCTACTATGGCACTTCTACCACATTCAATATCTCATTAAGTATTTGTTCGCTGGTCACGTTTTCAGCCTCTGCTTCGTAGGTAAGCCCTATACGGTGGCGCATTACGTCATGACAAATGGCACGTACATCTTCCGGTATCACATAACCCCTGCGCTTAATGAAAGCATAAGCCTTTGCAGCTAAGGCAAGGTTTATACTGGCACGTGGAGAACCTCCATAGCTGATAAATGGCTTTAGCTTCGCCAGTTTATATTCTTCAGGAAAACGGGTAGCAAATACAATATCAAGAATGTACTGTTCTATCTTTTCATCCATATACACCTCGCGCACCAGGTGGCGTGCCTTCATGATATCCTCTGTTGACACTACCGGGTTTATTTTTACCATCCCGTCAGGATTCAGATTAGTGCGTATGATCTGGCGCTCTTCTTCTTTCTTAGGATAAGTGATCACTATTTTCAGCATAAAGCGGTCCACCTGTGCTTCAGGCAGTTCATAAGTGCCTTCCTGCTCTATCGGGTTTTGCGTAGCAAGTACCAGGAAAGGCTCTTCCAGGTTGTAAGTATTGTCGCTTATCGTTACCTGGCGCTCCTGCATAGCCTCCAGCAGCGCGCTTTGCACTTTGGCGGGGGCGCGGTTTATTTCGTCGGCAAGTATGAAGTTGGCGAATATAGGCCCCTTACGCACGGCAAATTCATGATTCTGTGGGTTATACACCATGGTGCCCAGCACGTCAGCGGGCAACAGGTCAGGGGTGAACTGAATACGTGCAAAACGTGCATGTATAGCAGCAGCCAGCGATTTTATAGCAAGTGTCTTGGCCAGGCCAGGCACACCTTCCAGCAGTATATGACCGTTTGCCAGCAAGCCTATCGTCAGGCGTTCCACCATGTGTTTCTGCCCCACTACTGCCTTATTCAACTCCATATTCAGCAGTTCTATAAAGGCGCTTTGCTGATGGATACGTTCGTTCAGTTCGCGAATGTCAACGGATGAAGATATTTCCATACTGTTTCAATAATTAAATGAAGCTCAAATGTAAAAAGGGAAAAGGGAAAACACGTAAAATGTACCCAGTTTTAACTTTTTTTAAAAAGGTAAGTTAACCCAATATTTTTGTAACTCCCATGATTTGCAACATACATTGTAGTAATACCCTATTTTCGCATATTAATTAAAAAACATCACCTCCTCCTGGGGGAGGCAGGGAGGGGCTGTTTATGGAAAATTTTGAACAAAAATGGTTAGATACACAAATGCTGCTTAAAGAGCGTTTTGGTAAAGTACCTGATATGGAAGGTATTTTATTCCTGATTGGTGTCAATGAATTGGGCCGCATGCCACACAAAAAATTCTCAAAAGAGCAGAAGCAGGACCTTATGCATATAGGGGTATGTACGTTACTCAGCCAGCTTGGCTATTATGGGTATATTGGCAGAGATGAAGATGGCTGGCCTCATTTTAAAGACCTGGCGCCGGTACCCGTAACAGGCATGAAAGAACAGGAGCGGATGTTAAAAGAATGTGTAATCAGGTATTTTGAGTAAATTGTAACAAAAGTGGCTATCCCAAATTTTTAGACAACCCTTCTAAAAAAATTTTCTCCTACTTTCTTCACAGTAAACATGGGGAAACTCGGCCGTAACGAATTTGGGATGAGTTTTTATTGTTTCGTAAATTTCCTGGTAACTACCACATCTCCGTGTGAGTTAGTCAGCCGTACAAAATAAATGCCGGAAGGGATATTCTCAAGATTTAGGTTAGCGCCGGCGCTGGTAACCTTATATACCGCTATAACCTTGCCAATAATATTATACACTGCTATAGTTTTTACGTCAGCGTTAGGGCTATAAACAACATTAAGTTCATCGCGTGCCGGGTTAGGGTATAAAATAATTTCATTTTCAGTGTTGTTAATATTAGTAACAGCCGCAGGCGCTTTAATTACAGAGTCAGTTGTGTTGGCAGGAATAGTTGCACGCGCAGTATCACCCGCTATAACGGTTTGACCTTTTACCAAATCCGGTAAAAGTAAACCCAGTGCAATTAATAAAATAAGTAAAATCTTTTTCATCCTCCACACTATTTAACAATGCAAATTAATGATTTTTTT
>JBIOGX010000027.1:0-13816 GCA_044448445.1 Chitinophagales bacterium | reverse complement strand
CATGAGGAACATTGGTGAGCAGAATCGTCCACTCTGACAGTTGCAGACGCTTTTCCCCAACGCGATGGCGATGACGCCCATCGTTGCTGGGACGCTGTCGCTGTTTGCCCACCCGCACATCACGCCGCGAGCCCTTGCCGCGCGTCTTTGTCTGCTTGCCCGCTTGCTCGCGTCGCTGCTTGGCTCGCTCATCAGAAACCCGAAATGCAATGATACGCACCTTTTGCCTGGTCGGACCTGTGTCGCCAATCGTCACCCATTCATCAATCACTTTCTGATCCTGCCGCTGCTTGAGAAACTCGACCAGGCTCATTTTCACTCCACGTGCATCTCTGAGCATGAGATCGGCTCTCGCGTGCGTGAGCCACCAGACATGCAGCTCGGTCAGCCAACGCATCCGGCAAAACGTGAAATAGGCAGAATCTGCCACAAACGAATCTGTAAGCGCCATCCATCCGGTATCTTTAAGATAACCAAAATGAGTATAATCAATTTGCGGTGTTACCTTTAGCCTGGCGACAGTATTAGTATCCGGTTTTGCATTTTTATAGAAGAAAAATCCAAACCCCTTAATTGCATACGATGAGGAATCAGCCAGAGCCACCATCATAGTTACTTTATATTTAGCGCCAATCACAAGAGGAGGTATGGTTACGGTAATATATTCCCTATACCCGCCGGCAATATAGCCGCTATCACCTGCTTCAAAACCATATATACCTGCGTATGCATTTGAAAGCGATGTTTGAAAGCCCATCCAATTGTGTGGTACGTACATAGTTTGCCAGAGCGTGTCGCAATTTTTATAATAGTCGGAAGTAGCTAAGGTTGCCCTATGCCAGTTATTACAAAACCTTAATTCATCCAGTGTTGTTGGACAAGAATCACTCAATGCAAAGTTTGAATTAGGAATAATATTTTGCGCCGTTGAAATATAGGTGCAACACAAAAGGAAAAAAGATGATAAAATAAGTATGGCCTTTCTCATTGATTGTTGTTCTTTAAGTTATCGCTTAGGAACGTTGGCAAAATAAATGCTACTGTCGTGTCAACCATATTATGTCGGTTCCTACCAGTACCAGCGGTTCCTTACTGATTTTATTTTATCTGCACCCTAAATGTTTCTAAAGTGCTGTTGTTCTTCAATTCCACTATATAAACACCTTGTTTCAACCCTTCAAGATTCAGTCCTCCCTTGCTTCCCGTAATTTGCACTAAGCCATTATATACCTTAGCGCCACCAACATTGAATACATTTACCGACAGCGTAGTATTTTGAAAGCCGGGTGCGGTAATGCTAAAAACGCCTGTACCCGGATTAGGGTAAAAATTAAAATTTCCCTTTTCTACCTGTTTTGTCATAGCATTGGCAGGAGTAATTTTCCTGATGCGGTTATTGCCCTGGTCTGCTATATAAACATATCCTGCCGCATTAACTTTAACTCCGGTAGGTTGCCCCAGTTGTGCAAGGGTAGCCGGTCCGCCATCTCCGCTATAACCCGACGTGCCATTGCCTGCGATATTATTGATGATACCGGAGGTGTCCACTTTACGGATATGTTCGGATGCTGCGTCAGCTATGTAAACATTGCCTGTAGCATCAACATCAACTCCGCTTGGGCCCCATAATTCTGCGGCTGTAGCCGGTCCTCCATCTCCGCTATAAGCCGATGTGCCGTTGCCGGCAATAGTGGTAATGATGCCTGAAGTATTCACTTTACGAATACGGTAATTACCTCCGTCCACTATATAAACATTTCCGGCCCCATCAACTGCAACATCATGCGCAGAATATAATGACGCTGCGGTCGCTGGTCCCCCATCTCCGCTATAAGCTCCGGTACCGTTTCCCGCAATAGTGGAAATAATGCCCGAAGTATTTATTTTCCTGATGCGATCACTAGTAATTGATACTGTTAGATAAATATTTCCTGCTCCATCTATAGCAATACCTTCTGGACTATCTACTTTTGCGGCTGTAGCCGGTCCTCCATCTCCGCTAAAACCAGAAGAACCGGTTCCGGCAATCGTTGTAATAATACCTGAAGAACTTATTTTACGAATGCGGCAATTGACCTGGTCTGCAAAATAAATATTCCCGGTGCCATCCACGACAATACCCTGAGGCCCATATAACTTTGCTGAGGTAGCAGCAGCACCATCACCTGAAAACCCTGCCGTTCCGTTTCCGGCAACAGTAGTAATAATACCGGAAGTATTTACTTTGCGAATACGATTATTTTGGTAGTCTGAAATATAAATGTTTCCGGCGCCATCAAAAGCTATTTTTAGGGGTTCGTGTAGTGTGGCAGCAGTTGCCGGCGCCCCATCACCGCTATAGCTCGCGGTTCCATTTCCGGCAATAGTAGTAATAATCTGCGCATGGCTTAGAAAATAAGATGAAAGCGCCAATGCAAGCATCAGGATTTTTTTAGGTATGCAACTTCTCATACCAAAAGTGTAATGTTTTTTCATTTTTTTTTGCTTTTTAAAAATTATAAGAAATAGAGAAAATATTGTAAATGCCTGTGGTAATCCGGAACAGATAAAACAGGATTTATTCGTCAAGCTGTATAAATAACAGGTGATCGGAAACAAAAGGTTGGGTAAAATAAAAAATATTGTTTTTTTATTCAATAGATATTAACTTGTAATTAATTGATTATCCTTTTCTTCCCGATGTTCGCGAAGCGGCATCGGAAAGTTCAAATAAAAATCCGTCTCTGACGATATTCAAACAAACCCAAACTGAAATCTATTTAATCCCTTGCTGAACATAGTGTTCTAAAAAAACAAATAGTTTGTGCTAAACAAATAATAAAATGCCCGACACAATAATTTTAGAATCAGTTATTACCTGCCCGTTTTGTGGGCATCAAAAACAAGAGACAATGCCCACTAACGCTTGTCTGTATTTTTATGAGTGTGAAAACTGTAAGAAAATACTCAAACCAAAACAAGGGGATTGTTGTGTTTTTTGCAGCTATGGTACGGTTAAATGCCCTCCTGTTCAAATAAACAAAGGTTGCTGTTCTTAACCTGCCGGCCGAAGCGTAGTGTATAAAAAAATGAATTACTTAAGTTCCCATTTTTTTATTTTCATCCTCTATAATCTCCTCTTTAAATATTTCATTCTTTTTGGCTTCATCAACAGAATGTGATTTACCGAGGTCTTCTCCTTTCCCCGATAGCTCACTTAATTTTAAATAAAAATCTTTTAATACACTTAATTCAGCCGCAGTCATATCTTCTATATTTAATACCCGGTTACTTGCTCCTTTTGTTGCAGCAATAAGTTCATTAAGTTTTAATTGTAATGATAATGTATCCTTATTTTGAGCCTGCTGAAGTATAAAAAGCATTAGAAACATTATTGCAGTCATTACCTTTTCCCACTTAACAGAATAATTGTATAAGTCACCAAAAAGGCACCAAAGTAAAATACCAATAAAGGCCAGGATAAATGTTAATGGATTACACGTAATCTTACTTACAATAGTCGAAAATTTATCTGTAAATATATAGAGAACTTTTCTGTTCTCTAACCATTCTTGTCTGAGCGCCATTTTGAAATTTATTTAAAAAACAGAAGACAATTTGTTCTGTTGTGTTACCTAACGAAGATACGACATATTGGTTTGTTCCATGCAGATCTCCTTTTCGGAACTCGCCATAATCAGGGAACTAATGCCGAAAGTTTTGTCCATTCCGGTCAAATATCCACAGTGCTCACTATTTCATCGGGAAGCTCATTTTGTTTTTGTATTTGTTTCTGTACTTGTTCGGATAATTCTTTTAAAACTTCCCTTGATGCCAGCGCATAGCTATCCGCATTACGGTGTACCATAATTGAACTGCCAAAAATGGTCAGTTCTATCTCACATACATAATCCCCATCAAAAGCAACAGGCTGTTTTTGAAAATATACCTGTGCCCGTGATATTTCTTTATCCTGGTGATGTAAGTCGGTTAATTTCTTTTTTATATCGCCAATTATCCATTCTGGTATTGCATCTGCTGGATTATGAAATTCTATAGTCATACAATTATTTTGAGCACAAATTAAATTCTGTTTGAAAGAATTTTGCTTGATATACATCAGGCTAAAGATTGATAATAATCAGTAATAAATGCCTGTTGAGCAGTGTTCTGAATAAATATAGTAATAGTTTTGATAGACATCTTCACTTACGCCCTGTTTCGGATAATTTTGGATTATACTTGTCAAGAGATAAAAAAGTGGTTTTTCACACTATACCTTTGCGACCTTGATTTTTTTATCTGCCGCGGCGGATTATCAAACAATTATTTTGCGTCTTTGCCCTGCCTGTACCGAAAAGGTACGTTCGGGCGTGAAACTTTTTATTCACTAATTTATCCCTTGTGCAGTATTAAGTGAAGATGGTTCTTCAGGAAAGTATTTTATAAGACACTGACGAAGATCAGTGCTATTTCTGACCTTTATCAATCTATCCAATATATTAGCCCAATATCTTTGCGGCAATTATTATACAAATCTTATAAATTAAAATTATATGTCAGGCAAAATTTTCAATGTAATGTTTTTTGCAGGGGTAGTAACCGCAGTATTACTTTTCACTTACGCAACCTATATTTTATTAGGCAACCATTGATTCCGGTTGATCGAAGTTCCAAAAAAATAAATAACGGCTTGGCGCCCCGGTATTTGTCGGGATGTTGCAATCCTAGTAAAATGCTGAATTGGTATGTCACGAATGAAAAATAGCAAGCTATTTAAAGACTTGCTACCGGCAGGTTTGTGGTCTTAAATTTTATGTAAATTTCTTATCATCAAACAATTATACTTTGCGATCCTGGCATCTTTGCCTGCCCGTACCGAAAAGGCACGTTCGGGCGGGCGTGAGACATGTATTTTACCCCCGCGGGAAGTATAATTCCACTTTCTCATATTATTTCCTTATCTTCGCCGCTCGAAAAAAGTGTCCCGCATGGGGCGGGATTATTAAAAATTTGATGCAAATGTCTCAATTTACAGCTGAAAAGAAGGCAAACATTTTTAAAACTTACGGTGGAAAAGAAACAAACACCGGATCTATTGAAGCGCAGATCGCAATGCTCACAGAGCGTATCAATCACATCTCGGACCACCTGAAGGACAATAAAAAAGACTTCTCGACCAACCGCGGATTAATGTCAATGGTAGGCCGTCGCAAACGTTTATTAACTTATCTCAGCCACAACAACCTCGAGTCTTATCGCGGGCTGATAGAAAAACTTGGGTTGCGCAAATAAGCATGACCCTCATGGCTATTCCCAACATATTCGGTTGGGAATTGTTTTTTAGTTGTTTCGCGCAAAATGATTTCACGCAAAGAGCGCTGAGGCATTTAGCAAAGGACGCTAAGTAATTTTTAACCCAGTTAAGGAGGAAGAGAAAGAAGTGCAAAGCAATGATACTTTGATTACCTTTTTAACCTTTTAACTCTTTAACCAATTAACTTCAAAAACAATGATTCCAAAACCAATTTCCGTGTCCCTGAAGTCTGCGGACGGACGTGAAATATCCATAGAGACGGGCAAGATGGCCCGCCAGGCCGATGGCGCTGTGGTAGTACGCAGTGGCAACTGTATGATCCTCGCTACTGTAGTAGCCTCTAAAGAACCAAAACCCGGACAGTCTTTCTTTCCGCTGAGTGTTGACTACCAGGAAAAATTTGCTTCGGCAGGCCGCATCCCCGGCTCGTTCTTCAAACGTGAAGCGCGCCTGAACGATTACGAAATACTTACTTCGCGCCTTATAGACCGCGCACTGCGCCCGCTGTTCCCGGATGATTACCTGTGTGAAGTGCAGGTGCTGGTTACGCTCATATCTTCTGACCCGGAGATCATGCCCGATGCGATGGCGTGCCTCGCGGCATCAGCGGCCCTCGCGGTATCCGACATTCCGATTCAGGAAGTGATATCAGAGGTGCGTGTTGCGCGTATCAACGGTGCGTTTGTAGTTAACCCTACCCGCACACAACTGAAAGATGCAGACATAAACATAATAGTAGCCTCTACCGACAAGAACATAATGATGGTGGAAGGCGAAGGCAGGGAATGTGATGAAGCCGGCCTGCTGACCGCAATAGAAGTGGGCCATGAAGCTATAAAGGAGCAGGTGAAACTGCAGCACGACCTTCGTGAGAAAGTGGGCAATCCCGCCAAGCGTGAATACATCAAGCCATACACTAATCCGGAACTGGAAGCAAAAGTAGAATCTTACGGCAAGGATGAAATATACAAGATAGCAAAGGGCGCACTCGGCAAGCACGAGCGCGGCGATGCTTTCAAGAAAGTAAGAGAAGATTTCAAAGCTACACTTACAGAAGAAGAACTGGCAAAGGCTGAAGATATGGCGCTGCTGGGCACTTACTTCCACGACCTGGAAAAGAAAGTCATCCGCGATATGATGCTCAACGAGAAGGTGCGCTTAGATGGCCGTACACTGGAAGTGGTGCGCCCGCTGACGATGGAAACTGACCTGTTGCCTTCGCCCCACGGCTGTGCGCTCTTTACCCGTGGCGAAACACAGTCGCTCACAACAGTGACCCTCGGAACCACTGATGATGAGTTGCTGCTGGAAACCGCACAGACTTCCGACTACCTGAAATTCATATTGCATTATAACTTCCCGCCATTCAGTACCGGCGAAGTGAAAATGATGCGCGGGCAGAGCCGCCGCGAAGTAGGACATGGCAACCTTGCCATGCGCTCACTGAAGCAAATGCTCCCTGCGGAATATCCATACACTGTGCGTGTGGTATCTGACATATTGGAGAGCAATGGATCTTCGTCAATGGCTACGGTATGCGCAGGCTCACTGGCGCTGATGGATGCAGGTGTTCCATTCCCCAAGCACGTAAGCGGTGTGGCTATGGGCCTTATAGCTGAACATGGCAAGTTTGCCGTACTTACAGACATACTCGGTGATGAAGATCACCTCGGTGACATGGACTTTAAAGTTACCGGCACACGCGATGGTATCTGCGGTATCCAGATGGATATAAAATGCGACGGCCTGAGCATGCATGTAATGATGCAGGCGCTGGAGCAGGCTAAACGCGGGCGCCTGCACATACTTGATGCGATGTATGCTTGTATAGCCGCTTCCCGCCCTGACCTGAAGCCACATGCGCCACGCATTGAGCAGATCAACATAGACCGCGAATTTATTGGCGCTGTAATAGGCCCCGGCGGTAAGATCATACAGGAAATGCAGCGTGAGACCGGAACCAAAATCAATATAGAAGAAGTAGGCGAGCAGGGTATCATCAAGATATTCTCAGCCGATAAAGCAAGTATTGACAAAGCGCTTGCATGGATCAGGAGCATAGTAGCAATACCCGAAATAGGCGCTACTTATGAAGGTACAGTGAAAAGCATTATGCCTTTCGGCGCGTTTGTAGAGTTCATGCCGGGCAAACAGGGTTTATTGCATATATCTGAAGTAAGCTGGAAGCGCCTCGATACCCTCGAAGGTGTGCTGAAAGAAGGTGATAAGGTGAAGATACAACTGGTAGGTACAGACCCGAAA
This sequence comes from Chitinophagales bacterium, assembly GCA_044448445.1. Lineage (GTDB taxonomy): Bacteria > Bacteroidota > Bacteroidia > Chitinophagales > Chitinophagaceae > Nemorincola. Next base: position 6,258 of record JBIOGX010000027.1, on the reverse strand, counting down.
ACGGGTAAGCTGCGCCTGAGCCGCAAAGTGTTGATGCCAAAACCGGAAGGTTATGTAGAACCTGAAAAACGCGAGCGCCGCGAAGGTGGAGGAAATGAGCGCGGAGAGCGGAGAGGCGGAGAGCGGAGGGATGACCGCCGCGACCGTGGCCCGCGCAATGACGACCGCCCACGCCGTGATAACGACCGTCCGCACCATGAGCATCGTAACGAAAACAAACCTGAATCTACTGAGCCTCAATCTGCACCGCAGGTGAGTTCAGAAGATGAAGCGGATATGGCATTGTAGGAGAGCATAGAATGGGGAGCGTAGCCCTATGTATATTATTAAACAGCCCATCCGCCTTTGGCGGATGGGCTGTTTTTGGGCTACAGCATTTTCTCTTTATTATGTATATTTGTATAAAGCATAGTATATGAATAGCATTGCACTAGATAAAAAAATTGCCAACTACGTAGAGCAGTTGAATACCAAACAAAAGAAAGCTGTATTGAGTGTAGTTAAAGCTTTTGCGGAAGAAGGAACCGTTGATATATGGGAAGATGAGGCTTTTGTGAAAGAAATTGACAGAAGAACAAAAGAACTTGAAAGCGGTAAAGTAAAAGGATATTCATGGGATGAGGTGAAGAAGATTACAAGGCAGTCATTATCAGAAATGAAAAGAAAATGATTTATACTATTTCCTTTCATCCTATAGCGCTTGATGAATATAAGGCAGCAAGCATTTGGTATGAAAAGCAGCAGGATGGGTTAGGAACAAAGTTTGAAAAAGCAATAGACAATAAGATCAAACAGATATTACATAACCCCTTAGCATTCGCAAAAAACAAGCGTTCATACAGGCAAGCAAGTATCAGAACTTTCCCATTTGTTATTGTTTATAAAATAAATAGCCGCAGGCATGAAGTCTATGTTTCAGCGATATATCATACCAGCAGAAATCCTCGTGGTAAATACCGAAAGCCATAAAGCTGTCTATTTTCCTTAGGAACGAAGCCCTTTGCCTGCCAGTAAAAGAGAAAAGATTATTGATGTACCTGTAAATATATAACCTACGATAAAGTTCCATAACGTCCTGCTACCGGAATAATAATTTATGTGGCCCTGCAAATATTTAGCCTGAAAACAAATAACAGTAATTAATAAATAAGCCCAGACGAACATGCTAACTGCGCCGAATAAAAAAAGAAACTGGTTCTTATTAATAATAAGTGGTAATGAAAAAATCAAAAGAACAAATAGACCAAACCAACTGAAATGACCTGTGTAGATCAAACTCATGGTAAAATTGATGAGCCCAAGAGCCATAAAATAAATCTCAGGTAGCCTCTTACATATTCCCGGGCTTGTAATAATAAATACGATGCCATAATGTATTTTCAATAATAATATAACGGCATAAACAGAATAATATTATTAAATAAATATCTGTAGCGTAAAATAGGGAACTCCCCGGCAATTCATCCCCGTTTTTTATCCTAAAAAAGAACTTTTTTTTGACGATAAAACCCATATCTTTGCACAAAATTTCAAAGCGGGTAATGAGTTATAAACGGCTGTTTTCCTTGTTGGTATTGGCTTTCGCGGTATTTGGAGCGTCTTTTTTCGCTGTCGCGCAAACAGAGGAAAATGCGAAAAATGAACCTGCTGGTGCCGAAGCTAAGGCAGATAAAAAAGAAGACAATAAATTAGATGTTGCTAAAGTAATATTCGGTCATATTGCGGATGCTCACGAATGGCATTTATTTTCTATAAAACATGAAGGCGGGGAACCTACCCATATTTCGTTTCCGCTGCCGGTAATAATATATAACACTACTAAAGGCCTTTCTGTTTTCTCATCCTCTAAAATAGCCGAGGGTGAAAGCTACGAAGGGTATCATATTACGAAAGACCTGATGAAAGAACACATCGTTTCTGAAGACGGGACTAAGATATATGATCTTTCCATTACCAAGAACGTATTGTCCATGCTTATTTCAGTAGCAATATTGTTATGGGTATTATTAAAAGCAGGCAAGAAATATAATGCTAATGGCTCTATGAAGGCGCCATCCGGCTTTCAGAATTTTCTGGAGGTGGTGGTGGTTTTCATCCGTGATGAGGTTGCAAAGCCCTGCCTCGGCAGCAAGTATGTGAGGTACATGCCGCTGCTGCTTACTATATTCTTCTTTATCTGGATCAACAACCTGCTCGGCTTGCTGCCCGGTGGCGCTAACTTTACCGGCAACATCGCGGTTACCTCATGCCTTGCTTTACTTTCTTTCATAGTAATACTTGCCAACAGCAGAAAACACTTCTGGAGCCACTTGCTTAACCCTCCCGGAGTGCCGGGGTGGATGAAGCCAATGCTGGTGCTCATAGAAATAGTATCGCTGTTCATTAAACCTATGGCATTGATGATACGTCTTTTTGCAAACATCATGGCTGGTCACATCGTGATCCTGGCGCTTATTTGCATCGTATTTATTTTTGCAGCTATTAGTACTTATGTAGGAGCAGGCTTTGTGCCGGTTTCTCTTGCGTTCGCTATATTCATGTTTTTCCTGGAATTGCTCGTTGGAGCAATACAGGCATTTATCTTCGCAAACCTTACGGCTGTATTTATAGGCCAGGCTATCGAAGAGCCACATGATGTGCACCATGAGGAAGAGCATGAAACTGGAGTTGTAATGTAGTTTTTTTAATCAAAATCCATATATATGTCTTTATTGAGCATTATGTTAGTAGCATCGGGATCGGTAGCAGCCGCAGGCGGTGCCGTTGGTGCAGGTATCGCAGCGCTTGGCGCAGGTGTTGGTATCGGCCAGATTGGTAAGGGCGCTGTAGAAGCTATAGCCCGCCAGCCGGAAGCTATGGGCGATATCCGCGCTAACATGATCCTGATGGCAGCATTCGTTGAGGGTGTTGCACTGTTCGGGGTTATTGTTGGTCTGTTGGCAATCGTACTGTAAGCCGATGCAGGAAAATTAACTGCATCCGACGCAGAGGGCAGAGGATGCAGTTATACCCCCAGCCCCTAAAGGGGAGCGCTAAATTGCGAAACATCAACTTTAACCCCCGACCCCTAAAGGGGAGGGCTAAATTGCGAAACATCACCTTTAGGGGCTTATTTGAAATGATTAGTTCTTTAAAATAATTATCAACTCTTTTGTTCGTTAAATAATGGACAGAAGTTTAATTGTTACTACTCCTGTACCCCCCTTTAGGGGCAGGGGGTTTGTTAACCACTCCTGTACCCCCCTTTAGGGGCCGGGGGTAAATATTATACTATGGATTTGTTAACCCCCGAATTTGGGCTATTTTTCTGGACGCTGCTGGCGTTCCTTACCGTTTTCATTATACTCCGCAAATATGCCTGGAAGCCTATCCTTAATATGCTGGGCGAGCGCGAAAAAGGTATTGCTGATTCTATAGCTACCGCTGAACGTGTAAAGGAAGAAATGAGCCAGTTGAAATCAGAAAACGAAAAGTTACTCATGCAGGCCCGTGAAGAGCGCACACAGATGCTCAGGGAAGCCAAAGAAACCAAAGACCGCATAGTAGGTGAGGCTAAAGAACAAGCCAAAATTGAAGCGAATAAAATAATTGTTGACGCACAGCACCAGATAACACAGCAGAAAAACGCTGCACTTACCGAAGTGAAAAATGAGATAGGCGCCCTGGCGGTGGAAGTGGCGGGAAAAATATTGCGCAAGCAACTGAGCGCTGCCGAAGGACAGGAAATGTATATGAAGATGCTTGCTGACGATATTAAACTGAATTAGAATTATGCAAAATCCCCGTCTTGCGGCACGTTATGCCAAATCATTGCTGGATCTGGCTGTTGAACGCAACAGTGTGGAATCTACGCTTAAGGATTTGCAGACGCTCAGCAGCATTTGCAAGTTAAGCCATGATTTTGTAGTGATGTTGCGCAGTCCCGTTATCAGTGGCGATAAAAAGCTCAGTGTCATGAACCTCGTGCTTAAAAACTATGAAGTAAGTGAGCTTACCCACGCTTTTATAAACCTGCTGGTTGCCAAAGGACGTGAACTGAACCTCCCGGAGATAGCTGATGCATTCCTTGGCCAGTACAACGTAATGAAGAACATAAGGACTGTTAAGCTGACCACTGCGGCTCATATAAGTGATGGCATGAAGAAAAACATTGCTGCAAAAATAGCAGCCTATATGCCGGCTGATACTATGGACCTTAAAACAGAAGTGGATGACCGTCTTATCGGCGGATTTGTGCTGGAGGTAGAAGACAAATTATATGATGCCAGTGTGCGCAGAAGCCTTAATGATATAAGGGCTAAGGTGATAGATACAAGCTATGTGGCTAAAATATGAAAATGTACAAATGAAAATCGAATTTTAACTTTTGAATTTATAAATTATGGTTGATATTAAACCGGATGAAATATCGGCGATATTGCGCCAACAGCTTAGCCACGTGGACAGCGCGGCAACACTAGAAGAAGTAGGAACCGTATTGCAAATAGGCGATGGTATCGCCCGCGTGTATGGCCTCAACGGTGTGCGCCAGGGCGAGCTTGTTGAATTTACAAATGGTGTTAAAGCCATTGCGCTTAACCTCGAAGAGGATAATGTGGGCGTGGTATTGATGGGTGACTACATGGAGATCCGCGAAGGCGACAAAGTGAAACGTACCAACCAGATCGCGTCTATAAAAGTTGGCGACGGAATGGCAGGCCGTGTTGTAAATACACTCGGCGAAGCCATAGATGGTAAAGGTCCCATAACAGGCGAACTTTATGAAATGCCGCTGGAGCGTAAAGCCCCCGGTGTTATATTCCGTGAGCCGGTAAAGGAACCATTGCAAACAGGTATCAAGGCCATAGACGCTATGATACCCATAGGCCGCGGCCAGCGTGAACTTGTGATCGGTGACCGCCAGACCGGTAAAACCGCTATCTGTGTGGACACGATCATTAACCAAAAAGAATTTTACGCGGCTGGCAAGCCTGTATATTGCATCTATGTTGCCATCGGGCAAAAGGCGTCAACCGTTGCCGGTGTGATGAAAACACTGGAAGACAATGGCGCTATGGTCTATACTACTATAGTAGCCGCTTCTGCTTCTGAACCTGCTCCATTGCAATTCTATGCCCCCTTTGCCGGCGCTGCCATAGGTGAATTTTTCCGCGATACTGGCCGTCCTGCACTGGTAATCTATGACGATCTTTCAAAACAGGCTGTAGCTTACCGCGAGGTATCGCTGCTGCTGCGCCGCCCCCCGGGACGTGAGGCTTATCCCGGCGACGTATTCTACCTCCATAGCCGTTTGCTCGAGCGTTCTGCCAAGGTTATCGGCAACGATGACGTAGCAAAGAAAATGAATGATCTTCCTGAAAGCATCAGGCACCTCGTTAAAGGTGGCGGTTCACTTACCGCACTGCCCATCATTGAAACACAGGCGGGTGACGTATCCGCTTACATTCCTACAAACGTGATCTCTATTACTGATGGCCAGATATTCCTGGAGTCGAACCTGTTCAACTCCGGTATCCGTCCTGCTATCAACGTGGGTATCTCCGTGAGCCGCGTGGGTGGTAATGCTCAGATCAAATCCATGAAAAAAGTTGCCGGTACACTGAAACTCGACCAGGCGCTTTTCCGTGAGATGGAAGCCTTTTCAAAGTTCGGCGGCGACCTTGACGCCGCTACCAAGAACGTAATCGATAAAGGCAGCCGTAACGTAGAAATACTGAAACAGCTTCAGTACAATCCATATCCCGTTGAAAAACAGGTAGCTATTGTTTATCTCGGTACCAACAACCTCATCCGCGAAGTGCCGGTGAAAAACGTAAAAGCGTTTGAAGAAATATTCCTCCAGCAGATGGAAATAAAACTGCCTGATGTATTGAAGGAATTTAAAAAAGGAAATCTCCCTGAAGAAGGCATCGCCAAAATGGTGAAACTGGCGCAGGAGTTGATACCGCAGTTTAAGAAGTAGGAATTACAAACACACATAATAAAGCCCCTGACGGAAGTTGGGGGCTTTTAGTTGTATTTACATACTAAGACAAATAAGGTACTTCTATAACTTACAAACAAGGTCCTAAAATACCTCCAGGTTTTGGACATAAACTCATTTCGCTGTCTAAACTTTCTAAAGACAGTTTTTTTAGAGTGTGTTTTTTGCCTGTTGCAGCAGAAATAATATCCTCAATCTTGCTAACAGAATTTTTTAACTCATTGTGGTCATCTACATTAAGGTTAAGACTTGTTTTACTTTCAGTTATACTGTTT